>JAGXIE010000197.1 GCA_024635765.1 Flavobacteriaceae bacterium
AATAGCAAGAACAATGTCAATACATTATATGAACATACTAAACTACTTTGATAACCGGAGCACAAACGCTTCGGCAGAGTCATTCAACGCAAAAATAAAAGCGTTTAGGGCACAGTTCAGGGGAGTGAGGAACGTAGATTTTTTTCTGTTTAGACTAAAAACAATTTTTGCATAATACTAAAATCCCACAACTTTTGGACTTGATCCAATTTTTGCAAGAGTTACTATAAACCAAAAACGCACTAACATAAGTTTAAAGCGTAAAATCAATATTGATTCCTGGGATAAATCAAAATCAAAGGCAAAAGGCAACAGTTAAGATGCTCGATTACTGAACTTATATCTGGATCAAGTGAAAGCTAAAATATTCAAAACTTGTCAAGATTTGGATAATCAAGGAAAATTAATAACGGCTCAACTAGTAAAATCAACTTTTTTGGGTGAAGGAGAAAATCACAAAACACTTAAAAACTTTACCCATCTATTATTAGGGTCCAATTTACTTTCAAATTCCGTTTTGAAATTAAAAATATCCAGCTGGTTTTGTGGTATATAATTGAGCATAAATGCAAACTTTTAGCCATAAAAATAAAAAATTCTTTGCATTTATCCAAATAAAAAACAACCTAATTAACAGATTATTAGTGTATTTGTATATTCTCAGCAAGCCCTAAATATAATATCTATAAAATCTAATCAATTATGTTTATGGGTGGCTTAAACATTATTCACGTTAAATTAGTATATCCAAACTTGATTTCTTTTTTTCATCTTTATATTTTAAACGATTACTTTTTTTCTAATTTCTTTTGAATGTCTTCTAATGAAACTCCCTTTGTTTCTGGCATCATATACAATACAAATAATAACTGTAATATCATCATCCCAGCAAAAAACGTAAATATTGGCCAAGGATTAACATCAAAAACCCTAATAACAACAGGGCCTAGAAGCGTAATTAATGCTGCGAAAACCCAATGCGTACCTGTCCCCCAAGCTTGTCCAAAAGCTCTAACATGGTTAGGGAATATTTCGGCAATAAACACCCAAATAATTGTACCTTGACCAATCGCATGAGACGAAATGAATGCCATAATAGAAATAAGTAAGACTATTGGATTCCAATTAAAATAAAAAGATAAGGCGATCATAACAAGGCTTGATATATAACCTATAGATCCTAAAATAAGTAACTTCCTGCGACCGGCTTTATCAATAAAATATAACCCTACAAACGTGAAAATAAGATTGGTACAACCAATGGCGATAGAACTAAATAGCGAATCTGAAGAACTTAATCCAGACATCTCTAAAATTTCAGGAGCATAATATAGGACAAAGTTTATACCTGATAATTGATTAAAAAATGCGATTAGAAAAGCTAGAGTTAATGATTTTTTATATTTCTTGAAGAATGGTTCTTTAGTTTCTACATTATCTTCAGATTCAATAATATTTTTTAATTCTTTTTCAACATCTTCAATCCCCATTTTTGTTAACACATTACGGGCTCCTTCAATATCTTGTTTGGCAACAATTAGCCATCTTGGACTCTGTGGAACACCTAATATTGCAATAAAATAAATCAATGCCGGTAATGCTTCTATGCCAAGCATCCATCTCCAATCGTTTATGCCATCAAACCCTTTAAACAAATAGTTTGAAATAAATGCGATTAATATACCTAGTACTAAGTTAAATTGGCACAGTGTTACTAAGGAACCTCTATTTTTAGAATTAGATATTTCAGAAATATACATTGGTCCTGCAACGGTTGATGCTCCAACACCAACGCCACCTATAAACCGAAAAAATGAAAAGGTATAAGGATCTGGAGCTAATCCAGAGCCAATAGCTGAAACAAAATAAAGTACTCCAATCCAAATAAGTGTTTTCTTTCTTCCTAATTTTTGCGAAGGTATTCCACCTAAAAGAGATCCTAAAACAGCACCCCATAATGCCATAGACATGATAAATGTACCATGAAACCATGTCCCTGTATCCCATAATTCTTTAATTGGTAAATTGGCACCAGATATAACAACGGTATCAAACCCAAACAAAAAACCTGCAAGAGATACTGTAAAAGCCCATAATTTTTAATTTTCATTTCAACTTTTCTTATTCATTTTCCACCAATTCTAACTCACCTTGTATTGGTTTATATCCATTAATTGCATAATAAATAATAAAAGCATAACATAGAAGAGGAAGTACATAAGACATATGTAGTCCTACACTTGGCATATCCGCAAGCATACCTTGTAACATCGGAAAAATTGCACCACCAACTGGAGCCATCACTAAAATACCAGAAGCTTTATTTGTATATTTTCCTAATCCATCAATAGATAAGGCAAAGATATTTGACCACATAATGGAATTAAATAATCCTACTGCTAGCATAGCCCACATAGAAACAAAACCATTAGTTAAAATGGTGATTGTTAATAACACAATCGAAGCAAGTGCTGAAAACAACAATACTTTTTGTGCACTTATTTTTTGTAAAATTACAGACCCTAAAAACCTTCCAATCATTAATCCTCCCCAATAGAAAGGAATATATGTTGCAGCTGTTTTTTCATCAAATCCAGTAATATATGGTTCTCCTAAAAAGTTTATGATAAAGCTTCCAATAGCTACTTCTGCACCTACATATAATGTTAACGCAATTACTCCAAGCCTTAATCTTCTAAACTTTAAAACATTGCCTTTTATTTTTTCTACTCCAGATTCTACAATTTTTGGCAATTTTAAAAATGTAAAAATAATAGCAATGGTAAATGTAAAAATTGCCAAACCTATATAGGGTCCTTCTACTGCTTTTGCTGATTCTTGAGCAGAACTATATTGCCCTAATATTATTAAGCCTCCAGCCAAAGGCGCAATGGTTGTAGCCAAAGAATTAACCCCCTGTGCTAAATTTAACCGACTAGATGCGGTTTCTGAGGATCCTAAAACTAGTATAAAAGGATTGGCCACTACTTGTAAAATTACACTTCCCGTGGCCATTGTAAAAAGACCAAATAAAAATAATGGATATGAAATCAGCCAAGACGCTGGTAAAAAAATAAGTGCCCCAACACCTATAGTTATTAATCCCGTAGAAATTCCCTTTTTATACCCAATTTTTTCAACTAACATACTTGATGGTATTGCCATTAAAAAATAAGCACCAAAAAAACAAAATTGAATCAACATGGTTTCTGTATAATTCATTTCGAACAATCCTTTAAAATGCGGAATTAAAATATCATTAAGAGATACTATGATTCCCCAAATAAAGAATAGCGAAGTCATCAATATAAATGCTCCCGTATACTTATTTTTTTTAATAGTGTTTTCCATTTTATTCTTTTTTATAATTAGTTTGTTTAAATTATCATTTTGATTCTTATGCATTTTCTATATGATTGTTAGCCCAAGTTTCTAGTAAAAGAATAGCCTTATATATTACACCCGCAGATCCTCTATATGTAGCAGATCCTTTGGGTTTGTTATCAATAGTATACCATTCATAAAAACCATCATTTTTTATGGCCCTATCAGTAAAAGGAAGTAATTGTTCATAGGCTTCTTTAACAAAACCGTAATTAACTAATTGCTGTATCATTCTTCCACCAAACCATGTCCAATCACCACCGTTTTGATAGGTGTACGCTTTTGTTAATATTGGATGTTTGAAAAAACCATTAGGATAAGCAGGGTACATGGTAATACCAATTGAATGAGCACCAATTTTATTCATATTGTCAATCATTTTTGTTAAAGTAATTTTAACCTCTTCTTTGGTAAGTAAACCGGCTTCAATAGCTACAGAAGTACCACCATGATAAAAAATAGCATCTTCATTAAAATCATCTGGAAATGGAGAACCATCTATATACAAATGCGGACAAAACTTATTATTGTTATGGTCCCAAAGATATTCTCTGATGTTTGCTTTAAACTCATTAAGAATTGGAGTCCATTTGGTTGATGCTTCTGGAACTAATTCTAAATAATTTTTCATGGCTATTACCATCATGGCATTGTCATAAATATCGATAGTATAATGGGTTTCATCTGATATGATAACACCTCTACTTGTTTCTGGCTGTACATCACCCCAATCTGCAGTAGTAGCACCAATAATTAATCCGTACTTATCATTATATCTATTGTTTAATAGATATTCTAGGGCAAATTCCATCCTTTCTGCCACAGTCTTTCCATCAATTTTTTTCTGCAATACATCAGTATCACCTGTTTTGGTAATATATTTATAAACTCCTTGTATCAAAGACGCTTCTTGGTCGGTTTCAACTGTATTTTTATGAGCAGCCAAAGTTGGTTCCAAATCTTCAACAAATTTATAAACAGAAGCCTGACTTTGGGGCATATTAAAATCAGGAAACTCTTCTATAAAAGCAACTGTTTGTCTTAAGTTATCGTTGCACATTTTCATGGTTTCAGAATAGGTACATAACCAATTCATTTCCATATGTGCATGCCCAATTACATGTATAGTATCTTTTGAATTTTGTCCAAAAATTGAAATAAAACACCCTAAAAAGAATGTGAATATAAAGAGTGTGTTATTTACTTTTTTCATACTAAGTTTTAATTTTGAATTATAATTTTTCTCACTTCAGTATTTGAACCGCTTGTTATGTGAATAATATAGATACCTTCTTTTAGATTTTTTCCTTCTAAACTTAAACTAGTATTTTGTTGATTTCTACTAATTTTTTGCTCAGCAATTTTGCTGCCTAAGATATTATATAAAATAATTATATCATTTTTAAAGAAATTGCCATTTATGTTGATAATTGAATTTCCAGAAATAGGATTTGGGTAAATAATAAATTTATATTTTGTATTCTTCTTAGAACTTGGTGAAGAAGTAACAGTTATAAAAAGAGTATTTGTTTGTTCACCAAACCATTCAATGCCATCTTGAACCATTTGCCATTGTAAATTATCTCCAGTTCCTGTTAGTGGCGCTGTTAGGTTAATAGTAAAAGTTACTTGCTCACCAGGATCAACATTCTGTGGTAGTGTTACTCTTGTTCCGATTCCCCAAATTGTATTATCTCTTGGATTTTCAGTTCCAAGTTTATAATTGTCAGCGCTTGTCCAAGTTGTTGTTCCAGAATTTTCAAACGTTGTTGAAACACTAAAAACTTCACCAGCATAAACTGTTGTTGGTACTATTTGTGAAACAAATGTTGAACCATTAAATGGAACAGGTATCTTCTTAGAACTTGGTGAAGAAGTAACAGTTATAAAAAGAGTATTTGTTTGTTCACCAAACCATTCAATGCCTTCTTGAATCATTTTCCATTGTAAATTATCTCCAGTTCCTGTTAGTGGTGCTGTTAGGTTAACAGTAAAAGTTACTTGCTCACCTGGTAATACGTCATGAGGCACTTGAACTCTACCAATCCCCCATGTGGTATTGTCTTGTGGATTTTGAGAGCCTAAATTATAGCCATCAGTACCTGTCCAAGTTGTAGTTCCAGAATTTTCAAACGTTGCAGAATAAGTAAAGACTTCACCAGCATAAACAGTTGTTGGTGCAACTTGTGAAATGAATTTTGAGTTGTTAGTTGAAACCGTAATCGGAATTTGTAATACTTCTCCAAACCAACGAACACCTTCTTGTAGCATACTCCAATGGGTATTATAAGTACCAGTAGTTAATGGAGCTGTAATATCAATAGTAAATGTTTTTGCTCTTCCTCTAAATATTCCTCCATAATCTGGAATATCATCTTGTGAATCATCTAATGTAAATCTACCCGCACCAAATAGAACAGGATCGATAAATTCTTGTTGACCAAGTTTAAAATTACTTGCAGCATTCCATTGTGTGTCTCCTGTATTTCTTACAATAACATTTACAGATATTGTTTCCCCGGGAGTCATAGTAGTTGGAAAATCATGCCAGACTATTTTTGCATCTAAATCTGTAATATTATTAAAACTTGCAGCACCAACAGCAGTAGTTTTTATATATTCATATGGATCATTTGTATTTGACCATACATCATTACCAGTATTATTAAAACCTCCACTGGTATTCTTATAAATCACGTCAGTTTTTGCAGCATAAATACCTGAACCTTCATCATATTCATTAAAACTTTCTATATATACTCTATTTACTGAAGCGTTTAGTTGTGCCCAAGCATTTGTGTACTGGACACCTCCATTTCGTGGAAGAAGAAACCCAGGGTTTCTTACATTTTGATCCCAATAACCTGGCTTTATTTGAGAAGAAACAATACCATTATGATTTTTTTCGATATAATACTCATGTACTTCAAATTGGTGTACTTTTTCATCAGCAAAACTAAATGTATTTGAAATTGCTGTAGTAATCATTTTTATCCCATTATTAAATATTGGATGCTCAGCACCGAATTCAGCACTTAAACGATTACTAACATCTGCACGGGTTAATTGCCAGTAGTTGTTAATTTTTGTTTCAACATGCCAAACATCTAAAACAGGAATATTATCTTGGGTGTAAATGTAATCATCAGCATATTGATCAAAATTTACGCTATAGTATTGTTTGTAAAATCTAATATAATGACCTACAATTTCGTCTTTTCCAGCAGTTGTACTAGCTTCACCATTAAACCCTAGCAAGTCATACGTTATAAAAGGGTCAAAAAATGGGCAAACCTTTGGAACACTCCATCCTTCTCTTCGTAACTCATTTAGAGCTCTAAATAGATTGATTCTTTCTTGCTCCATTGTTGGAATTACTAATACATAAAATACATCTATATTAGCTGCCATTGTTTGTTTGATCATTCTTTTCCAAAAATCAACTTCACCAGTCCAATTTTCTCTTCCTTCTAATGGAAGCCAAGGGCTAGATACTTGACCAATATTGGCACCATACCAATGAAACATACTAGTACCTACAATTTTATTTGAAACAGAAAAAGGAGTACCATTAGTTAACAAGTGTTCTGGTAATGTGTTATTACCAACAATGATTGGTATTGCTTCTGAAAATTCACCAAACCAAGCAACACCATCTTGTACCATCTGCCATTGAAGGTTGGTACCATAACCATCTCCACTGCTAGGTGCCGTTAGATTTATTGAGAAAGTAACTTGAGTGCCAGGAGAAACATCATTTGGTAAGGGGACTCTTGTTCCAACACCCCATGTAGTATTGTCTTGGGGGCCTTGGGTTCCTAAGCTAAAACTATCGGAACTTTTCCAGATTGTAGAGCCAGTATTTTTGAAGGTTACTGTAACATTAAAAATTTCATTAGCATCAACTGAAGCGGGGGCCATTTGAGAAATGAATTGTGAATTATTTTGCCCAAATAAACTGGTAATTGTAATTGACATTAACAATACCGTTAGTAAATTTTTAATCATGATTTTAGTTATTAAATTTAATTTTCACTTTATACTATGAGTAACCCTCTTTACCTTTTATTTTATTATTTCTTATAATTTATTTATGATTATTTTTTTTGTTTGAATACTTGAGCCACTAATAATTTGAACAATATAAACACCTTCAGTAATATCAATTCCTTGAAGGTTTAGATTAGCATTTTTTGATCTCTTTGAATTTTTTGTTCAATAATTTTACTTCCTAAAATGTTTAGTAAAGTAATTTTATCGTTCTTTTTAAACTCACCATTAATATGAAGTTTACCATCTGATTTTACAGGATTTGGATAGAACTTAAATTGATTTCTAAGATTAAAATCATCTACACCAAGAGTAGTTCTACGTACAGCACTTGTAGAAACAGTAATTGTTTTTAATAAAATTTCTCCTATCCAAGCAACTCCTTCTGGAAGCATTCCATAATGATTTACACAAACCCCCTCATTAATTGGTGCAACAATTTGCAAGTCAAAAGTAATAGGACGATCGTTAAAAATTCCGCCATATTCAGGAATTTCATTTTGCGAATCGTTAATTGAATAGCGGTTAGATCCAAAAATAGTTGGATCACTATCTTGTTGACCAAACTTGAAATCAGTAGCGTTATTCCATTGTGTATTCCCTTCGTTTCTCATAACTAAAGTAGCGCTATAAGTGTCTCCTGGATACATTTCATCAGGAATATTATGCCAAAGGATTTTTGAATCCATGGCCACATCATCGTTAAAAGCAGCTGCACCTGTTGCGGTAGCTTTAATATATTCGTATGAATCGCCAGTAGAAGACCAGATATCTGTGTTTGAGGGGTTTAACCCAGTTCTAAATATTTCATCAGGTTTTGCAGCAAAAATTCCAGAACCTTCATCATATTCATTAAAACTTTCAATATATATTCTTTTAACTGTAGATCCGATATTATTCCAAGCAGTTGTATAATGGCTACCACCATCTCTTTTTAAAAGATAACCAGAAGTACGAACATTTTGATCCCAATAATCAGGCTTAATTTGTGCAGATACAATACCATTATGACTTTTTTCTATATAATATTCATGAACTTCAAATTGGTGCATTCTTTCATCTGTAAAAGTAAATGTTGGAGATATAGCCGTTGTTATCATATGAATGCCATCATAGAATATTGGGTGGTCTATTGCAAGAGCGTCTTCTAAACGGCTTTCAACATCAAAACGAGTTAGCAAGTCATAATTTATTAAATTTAAATGTACATGCCAAGAGTCTAATACGACTCTACCATCAATAGAATATAAGAAATCATAAGCATAATCATCTGTATTTTGACTGTAGTATTGTTCAAAAAAACGGATGTAATGACCTATAAAATTATCTTTTCCTGCAACAGTATTTACATCTACATTAGCACCTTCAAGATCATAAGTAATTACTGGATCAAAAAATGGAGCGACTTTTGGAATTGCGTATCCTTCTTGACGTAATTCAAATAAAGCATGAAATAAATTAATACGTTGCTGATCCATATGCGGAATTAGATGTACATACAATACATCAATATTTGCAGCCATGGCTTGTTTTACCATTATTTTAAAAAAAGCGGCATTGCCAGTCCAACTTGAACGACCATCTACTGGTACCCAAGGACCAGAAACTTGACCAGTATAAAATCCATACCAATGAAACATACTTGTACCAACTACATGGCTTGATGCTTTAAAATTAAAGTCTCCAGACAATAAATCATCGACCGACTGCCCCGATAAATCAGAACAGAAAGAAAGCATGAATAATAAAACCAAACTTATAGTTATGTGATTGTAAGTCGCTTTCATAGTATTCAATTGTTATTTATTATTCTCATCATTTAACCATTTTAACATTAATGATTTCCCAAGGTTTAACTGTAATCTCAATACTACCGTCATTCTTTACCGGAATTTCCTCACTATTATATTCAAGCATATCAGTAAGATAAACCTTTGAATAAGTGTGAAAGCCTTTTAATATTGCTTTTGTATAACGACCTTCTGCTTCATAAAATCTTAAAAATAAACCATCACCATCTTCTTCCTTTTTTAAAGCGGATACAATTATATTGGAAGGCTGAATGGAAATAAGACTTTCTGATAAGGGTAGAGAAATACTACTGGAAGGATTTTCTCCTTTCCCTGAATATGCTATCAATGGAGAATTAAATGCTATTCCATTTTTATAGGCAAATCGCCAGTTTCCTTCATGTGGATAAAGTGCCATCCGATAGCTATGATTTCCGGGCTGTGTAAACCAGTAATCAGGATTCCATGCAAGACTTTTTCTTGATGAAAGCAAAACATGCTGCACTAATGGGTAATCAACCGGTTCAGATGTTTCATCTCGAAAAAGATGGACTGTCATATCGGAAGCGAACAAACATCCATTTCCCTTATAATCACCTGTAGATACATTTACCCAATTTACAGCTTCTCTGAATGGCAAATCTTTTCTGGCATACACCTCTCTAAATTGTGTCTCATAATTATCAGGCAGATAAGAATAATCAATTTCATCGCGCCCCATATCAACTGTACCAAAGGGAACCTCGTAACTGGCACGGAAAGATTTATCCATATTTACTGGAAAAACAATTCTCAGCTCTTTTTCCCTTTCTCCAGTCCAGTTTAAAATATCTGCCTCAATTACCAATTCGCGGGAATGTTTATTTAAAATAAACCGTTCACGCAAGGTGAAATACTTAAGTTTTGCCTCTTTCTCTATTATGAAACGTATCGGGCTTTCTACTGCCCTGATTGTTTTAAATTCATGAAGGCTGGTTTTATCAAAATCATTCATATTCACCTCTGCATATGACTCCCAAGCCAAACCCGGAGCTGTCATCTGAACAACCTCTCCCCCAAAAAACTTATCTGTTCTAAGAACTTCCTTTTTATTTAATTTATCATAAAACGAAGTAATTCCTCCTAATCCAAACTCTACCTTAATCTTGTCATTTTCAACAATATCAGAATGAATATTCTTATATCCTTTTGGAAACGAATTTGATTTTGTAGCAAAATAGGTTTCAAAACCAAATGGCATTATATCCTTTGCTAAAAAGGATATTTCGATGTATTGATTTTCAGGAATATGAATGAGTACCTCAAGTGGTATATTATTTCCGTTTTTATCTTTTAGTTCTAATCCTTTCCAATTACTTGGATAATGGATTACACATGAGCTAATTTCGGTTCTTTCCCAGCTCAAAGAATTATATACTACTACAGGAATCTGGTTTTTATTTCCTTGGGGAACATAATTCAGAACGTCTTTTCCTGCCGAATTTGTAAGCGTTTTTCCTATCTGAAGAGATTCTTTATAGGACGCCCTGTAAATACTATCGGTTTCGATTCCCCTATTACCGCCCCAACCATGATCCGGCCAACAATTTGCCAACCAGCCTTTACCAATTTTATCTTTCGGATAAATATTTGATTCGTCAAGTACATTTAACAAGGAAAATAGTGCTTCGGCTTTAAGCAATTCGTTATGGCCTTTTCGCCCCATTAACAAGGCGTCTCTGTTACCTGGTTCATCATAGTATGCCCAAGTCATTGGCCAATCCCCTTTCATAGTTTCAATATTCAGCTCGCCATTTCCAAAAATTTCAGATAAGGCTCCCTCTGCCTCTACAAATCTTATTTTTGGGGGACTTATCTGCTTCTCTAAATTATTTTTAAAATTTCCATTCCATGCAGTTGCAAATTTTTTCATGGCAATATTTTGATTCTTTACAAATGGGATTACCTCAGCGCTGGGGGGCATATAATCTGCATTAAAATCATATAACATTAATTTTGGCATTTGACGAGGTTTGTAATAATACTCCCTTTCATTTATAAATTTTAACCAACCAGTATTGTTCACCGGATTCATTAAACCGTAAGGTTGGGCATATCTTAACGCAAACATTGGGATAGAAGTACCGTCAAGCCCCACCCAATTATAAAAACCCCAGGCCATACGACCCTGAATCATATAATCGATACCCGATTTCTTTAGAATCTGGGGTAATTGATAAGTCAGCCCCGGAACATCAGTATTCATATAAAAACGCGTATCGCATTCCGGAAAATTTTCTAGTAACCATCGCCGACCTAAATAAAACTGTCTGATAAGTTTTTCCTGGCCCACATGAACCTGTAGATTTTGAACATAGCTTGCCCCAAAAACCATTCGTTTTTCTCGCATTAGTTGGGTCATCTCTTCTTTTCGCTCAGGATGCCTTTCAAGAAATTCTTTTAAATATTCAACCGATTCCATAGTGTACTTAAAATCAGGATTTTCTCTCATCAAATCCATTGCTGGCAGTATAATTTCTTCGGAACGGTAGTCTGCCGTGATTGAAGGAATATTAAGCCATCCCAAGTCGTTATGATTTGTACTTAGAATATTAAACGTGCCGCCATCAAAATAATTCTTATTATATGGCTTTACCATTTGGGTATGCTCATTAATAAACAAATTACCAGGAGAATTAATTTTAAAGCTTAGGTTAGTCGCCTCATATACCGCGGGTATCCATATTTGTTGATTAGTGACAGAATTAGCGGGAATCTCTTTTAGTTCAATTGTACTAAAAATTTTACTATCCTGCATTACCAATAATTTAGAATTTTCTATTTTTTCACCTGAGTTTATTATTTCAATTTTAGCAGATTGAACAGGTTTATTATTTTGAAAATCATACATTTCAAATATATCTACTTTGAAATTAGCTGAGTTTGATTCTGAAAAAGCCTTTAGTTTACAAAGACCTGTGTTAATTTCTCCTGAGTTTTCCCAAACCTTCTCAATAACAATCTTCACCGAGCTTGTTTCAATTTCTTTGGCTAGGGTAATGATTTGAAAATATTCACACAGTTGGAGTTCAGTATCAAAGGAAGTTCCGTCTGAAAAAATAATTTTTACATTTTTAGGTACCAGATAATTTGAAGTACGCATATAAGGGTCGAGAAAGAAATCGAAAGGAACCGCTTTATTTATTATCCACAATTCTTTAATTTTCTGTGGTTCATTCCATTTAACATTAATCCATGCCCCCTCTATTTCATTATCTGCTTCCCATCTCAACTGCAATTTTTCGTGAGCGATATTAGATGGAGGAGCCATCCAAGGTGGAATAAGAAATGTTGATGACGCATCAACAGAGACACCATATTCTTCCGATATTAAGTTTGTATTATGAAGCTGTGCTCTTATGGAAAATGAAAAGACAAGCAATAATACGAAATTCGATAGGACTCTTTTATAATTCATACTGTTAGAATATATTTGAAATAAAATTATGCCTTCCCTTAAAGGTTGAAATCATTTTAATGTACTACTATTTTATTATTTGCTTTTTATACTTTTCAAAGTATGGCTTAATCATTTTCATTTTTTCTCCATTGCTCTTTTCCTCAAACATACCCCCCATAAAGAAACATGCTGTTCCGCCCGACACAACTCCCCACGAACTGGCCTCTATCAGATCAATAGTTGAAATTCCACGCTGTACCTGGGCAACTATAGATGCAATCACTCCACCAACAAAGTTGTCTCCACAGCCAGTAGTATCACCAGAATGTCCTTTCCCCTCTTTTAAATCCTTTGAAACGGCATTTGAAATAGGCATTTCCAGATAATCAATCGTACCAAATAACTTTCCGTTAGAGAATACTCGGATATTATCCATTCCACTAGTTACTATTACGGCACCAGTACCAGAATCTTTGAAGAATTGCATAGCCTGCGAAATATTTGTTTTTCCACTTAAACGTATAGCTTCTTCATGATCCATAATTAATAAATCAATGTTTTTATAACTGTCATCACTATTTCCTAAAGGCCATTTAGAAGTTGAGTTTGTTCTTTCGTTTCTAAAGTCATAAACTGTATTAACAATTGTTATACAACCACTGTCTTTTGATTTTTTAAGTAGCTGGGTTAAATGATCATGAATTAATGGCATTAAAGCAGTACCACCAAAAACAACAATATCAGAATTGAAAAAATTCTGATCTAATTCGACAGAAGAATATTCCCAAGCAGCACCAATAGTATTTATAAAAATACGCTCCCCATTTCCATCATTATAATTAGGGTCAGAAAGTACAACCGTAGAAGGTGTTTCATCATCTGTAAGTTTGTAATTATCTACTAAAAGAGGTGTTTTGTCTAACAAAGACATAATGAAATTGCCGTTTGCGTCATTTCCTCTTACACCATAAAAATTAAATTCACAAGTGTCTTTGTCTGATAATTGTGCAGCATGAATCATAGAAACAATACCAGGACCTCCAATATTTATTTTATTGGGAGATTTATTTAAAATAATATCTTTTAATCCAGATTTATTTATGTTTTTTGAAAACTTTTCAAAACTTCTTTTAAAAACTAAATTACCTGGAGTTAAACCACCATCTCCACTTTCTTTTGATAGGAATGGTGTAAAGTTATTATCGCTAAATGAGATATTATTGTATAGGTTATCTACCAAACTACAACCAACACCTGAAATAGTAAGTTTTTTTGTCATGATTAAAGGTAATTTTTATAGTCTGATGCTAATAAATGTAATGGTGCTTCATCTTCGATAATTTCTGGAAATCTACCAACAGGTTCAAAGAATTTATTATCTGTACTATCATCATTTGTATCACTTACTTCACCTACAAAAACTTTTCCTTTTCCTTCTTCTCCATAAAAACTGTGATACACACCTTGAACCAAACAAATGCTTTCACCAGGAGTTAGCGTTACGCTGTCACCAGCCTGTACAATTCGAGACATTCCATCTATTTTTACTTCAATAGTTTCATCTGAAAAATTTTCATCCTTATCAGATTGATATAAATTAATTACAAGATTTCCACCTCCTCTATTAATAATGTCTTCCATTTTACTCCAGTGAAAATGCATTGGAGTTAATTGATTTTCTTCAACAATCATTGCTTTCTCAGCATATTTTTTTTTATCATTTTGTTGATTTCCGTTTCTGATTGTAAACAAAATTAGACCTAGATTGTGAAAATCATCACCACCAAAATCAGTTAAATCCCAACCAAGTACATTGTCAACTATTTCTTGACAAATTTCATATTTTCCGTTCCAATCTTCAGGCTTCCAAAATGCCCATGGTGGCAAATTGAATTTATGTTCTTTAAAAAATTCTATAGATTCACTTATCAATTGATTGATTTCACTTCTCTTCATTTTAATGCTGTTTTATTTTTATAAAATTCTTTCTTTTACACCTTTATAATGGATCGATTTTTTATCTAATAACCACGCTAATGGATTTTCCTTAAGTTTATTTTCTTTTTCAAGATGTTTTGTTTTATTTGGATTTTTACCAATAAGATTATTCACCTCTTTTGGATCATTTTTTAAATCATATGATGCATTTATAACTTTTGAAGTTGGGCTGTATGAAATAAACAATTTCCACTCAGCTTTAACAATCATATAATCAGGTTCGTTATCCTTTAAATTGTTATTCCACTCTGTAACAACAATATTAAATTTGTCCGTCTTTTCGCCATCGTTAAGTGGGCGTAATGAATTACTATCAGATGCATCACCTTCAACATCTAAATAATCTAATATGGTTGCATATAGGTTTGACAAAGGATTGTTTACTTTAACTCCTGTTTTAATTTGCTTTGGAAACTTCATATTAAGTGGAATTCTATTAGATTCTTCATAATAGACATTTTTTTCTCTCATACCATTTGCTCCAAGCATTTCTTCGTGATCTGATGTAAAGATTACAAGAGTATTTTCTTTCAATCCATTTTCTTTAAGTGCTTCAAAGAGTTTACCCATCCAATCATCTATTTCGGTAACTGACCCAAAATAGTTAGACGTCGTATATTTAATTTTTAATGAATCAGCATATTCAGGTTTAAATATTTTATCATTGGTGTGAGTATATGGTGAGTTTGTCATGTAATCATTAATAGACTTCTCAACTGGCATTTTATCAACAGGACATATCCCATAATATGGTTTTGTTGGTAGAATAGGGAGTGAGGTAAATGACGTGAATAGGTAATGCTAAATGGTTTTTCAGATTTTTTTGTGCGTTTTATTGCTACAATTGTATTTTGAATTTGAAAACTTGAAAACGAAAATCCGCTTGGAACTAATAATTCACCATGCTGACCGGGTTGAATTATCTGGATTGGATTTCCTGCTCTATCAAGTAATTTTGCATCTGAATCTTTTTCATATAACGAATCTATAGGATCTTTATGGTATAATCGCTTGTATGTATTATCTATTCGTTCGCAAGTTTTTGCTGCAACAGCAGGAAAAACTTTATCTAAATACGGACCATAATCATCGTTAGTTGTGATTTGCTCATAACATCTAGACATTAGTTTTGGTAAATGAAATTTTCCATGGGATTTAGTATAGTAACCGGTTTCAACCAAAATCTCATCGAATGATTTCATCTCTGTATGCTTCTTATTATCGTAATAATTGGTATAGACTTCATGATTTTCAACTGTACGACCCGCCATTAATGTTGCTCGAGTAGGAGCATAAATAGCACATTGCGTATAAGTGCGTTCATAGATTGCACCTTGACTTATAAGTTTGTCTAAATTTGAAGTTTTTAGAAAAGGAAATTCTCCAACCGTTCCTAAAGTATTATACCGTTGTTGATCTGTTATAATAAATAGTAAGTTAGGTTTTTCTTCAACAGCTGTTTTTGTACAGCCAGAAAACAGTACTATTAAGCCAACTAAAATTGAAAATGCGAACTTTCTCATTTTATTTGTCTAATAATTATTGTCTAACCAAATTTTACTTAAGGCAAATGCTGCAGGTTTTGGGTTTCCTTCAAAGTCTAAAATAGAAGTATTCACCATACAAGGGAAACCATCATGTCCCATCCAAATAATAAAGCCTCCATTTTTTGGAAATTGTTCTTTTCTTGCTTTTAAAGCAATACTTAATCCTTCTTCTTGTCTTTGTTGACTCCAATTAACATATTCATCTAATGAATCTGTTGTTTTTCCATCGTGGGCATAGATGTAATCTTCCCAATCTACCCACCAGTTTACATTTCTCCAAATAGGATTGTCAAAACTCGCTGGAAGCGGATTGTATTCCCCTGCATATTTTAGAATCATTTCAGAAGACATTGCTCCAGGAACACCTGCTTCAGAAATAAACAAAGCATCATTTTTATTCCAAAAATCATGAACAGAATTCATGGTTTTATCTGTTTCGGTAAAAGGAAGTTTCCAAGGGCCATGAGTTTCCCAGTTATTACCTGAACCAAAATTGTGCCTTCCAGCATAAATATTAGGTCCTGAAGGACTACCATCAACAAAACGTCTTGAAGGATCCATCATATTGACTAGTTCTTTCATAGCTCCAATCATTTTATGCGTATCTGTAAGAGGAGATGTATTTTCTTTATTGTAAAGTTCGTTCCCTGCACACCAAAGCAAAATACTAATGTGATGTTGGTTACGGTTCAAATAACTTTTTACAATGCGTGTCATAGCATAGACTTCAGGAATACTCTCAGGAGGGAAATTATCAACCCCAGAAGAACTTAACGGAAAATCTTGCCAAATCATAATTCCCATTTTATCACACATATCATATAACCATTGATATTCTGGAAAACCACCACCCCAAACACGGATAATGTTTATACCTAATTCTTTATAGGTAGTCAATCTCTTTTTATAATCTTCTTCTTTAAGATCTGCAAAATTTGGTTTTATAGGCGTCCAGTTTACACCTTGTAGGAAGATAGATTTGTCATTAACACTACAAACCCATGGATCTGCATTTTTTGATGCACCTTCACAAGCCAACCATTGAATGTTTTTAAATCCAACGTTACGTTTTACTTTTTGAATTTCATTTCCTTTTTTATCTAACAAACTTATTTGCAAATTGTATAAAGGTTGCTCTCCAAATCCGTTTGGCCACCATCTTTTTACTTTTAAGTCATTCCAAGATTTTTGATTCGATATTTCTTTCCCAGAAAGTGATTCTTCTAATACAATTTTTCCATTTGTATCGGTTAGAGCCACTTTAACACTTCCTTCAAGACCGCTTTTATTTAAACGGGCTTTTATTTTTAAACTTCCTTTGTCTTTGGTTGTTTCAGCATCTGTTATTATTTGAATATCATACATTACTGGTTGATTTTCTTCTTTAACACTTAACCAAACTTTATCCCAAATACCAGTTTGAACGATACGCGGCATCCAATCCCAACCATAACTAAATCTAGGTTTCCAATCTTTAATTTTGGAAGTATATCCAATCTGCCCAAGGTATCTTGGAGGACATTCAAAAACAAAAACCAATGTGTTACCTGTCTCTTTTAAATGTGCTGTAATATCAAATGAATGTGGCACAAAAGTATTACTGAATCTTCCAGCCTCTTTACCGTTAATCATTAAAATTCCATTATAATCTAACCCATTACAGTGCAAAACGAACTTCTTTCCATCTTCGGGTAACCAATCATCAGGAATTCTCGTTGTAAATAACCAATGCCTGTTTTCTACCCATTCTGAAGCAGTTGAGTTTAGCCCAATATTCCAATCAGGAATTATATTTGCAGCCAATAATGCATTACGGACTGACCCTGGTATTTCAAGTGGTAAATCAGAGAATTCTGTCCAATTTGCTTTACTATTTAAATTTTCAAAATCAAAATCCATTCTCCACGATTCAGGTCTATAGCCCCAAAGTCTCCATTCAAGTGATGTGGCATCAAAAGATTTTATATTGGTGTCTTCTGGTATAACTTGTCCATAAGTTCTTGTCATTCCAACTTGAAAAACAAGAACGAATATGAATAATTTAAAAATGTTATTAGAATCAAAAATTTTCATTCTTAATGGTTGTTTTATATGATATGATTTTAAGAATATAGAATCAAAAGAAATCTATATTCTTAAAAGGTTAATTATTTTAATATTGGAGTGTAATCCATTGCTGATGGTGGAGCATTTAATAAATCACTTCCCCATTGTTTATTTGGTTTAGAACCCATAATTAATTTTAGTGTTCCACCACCAATTAAATCATTATGAGTAAACCAAGGTTTGTTTAATTCTTCACCATTTAAAGTGGCACTTTGAATGTATTTGTTTTCGTTAGAACTATCCTTTGCAATTACTGTAAATTTCTTTCCGTTTGGTAAGTCTATTGTTATTTTTTCAAATACAGGACTTCCAATTGTATAAACAGGTATTCCAGGAGTTACTTGAAAAAAGCCCATCATAGAGAACATAACAAAAGCGGACATTGCACCACCATCTTCATCACCAGGTATGCCAAAAAGGTTATCAGTAAAGAATGTGTCTAATAGCATTCGTATTCTTTTTTGTGTTTTCCATGGAGCGCCTAAATAGTTATAGATATAAGGAATGTGGAAACTCGGTTCGTTCCCCATTACAAATTGCCCCACCAATCCTGATGCATCAGGTTGTTCTGCCCAAAATTTCCATTTACTAGTTCCTAAACCTTCTCTAAATAGCTGGTCTAAAGTTGCTTCAGCACCATTTGTGCCACCCATTAAATCAAATAAACCATTTAAGTCATGTTTTGGTGACCAGTTGTAAGTATATGCATTGTTTTCTGTAAAATACATCCTGTCAGCATATCGGGGGTCATACGGTTCAATCCATTCCCCATCTTTATCTTTTGGCCACATAAAGCCTTTTTCAACTCTAAATACATTTTTATAGTTACCGGCTCTATCTAAGAAAAGTTGTTGGTCTTCTTTTTTATTTAATTCTGAAGCCAATTGAGCAATACACCAATCACTATAACTATTTTCGATTGTTACAGAAACAGATTGTCTTCTTTCCCATGGTAGGCTCACTTCTTTTACAGTTTCTTCTTCTCCAGGATGTAACCCAGGGAAATAATCATTCTCGTTATAAAAATCATCCAATTCAGTTTTTGGACCATTTGCCCAAGGTATTAAAGTGGCATCTAAAGAATTTTTACGAATCCCTTCATATGCAGTTTCGAGGTCAAAATCTCTAAGCCCTTTGAACCAAGCATCGGTAATCCAAGTTGCAGCATGATTTCCTGTCATTGCAGGCCAATCACCAAATATTAATGCAAAAGAAGGCATAGAACCGCCTTGTTCGTACATTTTAATGTATGATTTAATTCTGTCAGTAGCCATTACAGGATTTAAAATCATATGTAATGGTTCTAGTGCGATATAGGTATCCCAAATCCAGTTGTCTACATAAAAAGGTTCGTCAGATTCATGAATACTATGATCAAAATTGCTATAATATTGTCCATACTCGTTGATGTTAACCATACGTTCATATGATCTGTAAAAAGATGTGTAAAAAACTCTTTTTTGAGCATCAGTTCCTCCTTCTACATTAATTTGTGAAAGTGCTTTATTCCACACATTAAATCCATTAGTTTTTACATTGTCGAAATCCCAATTAGGAATTTCATTTTCTAAATTTTGTTTGGCTTGTTCAATACTAATGTATGACACACCGTATTTGAATGATACTGCATTAGTATTATTACCAATACCTATAAGTGTTTGATTTTTATCTCCAACCGTTTTGTATTTTAAATCTGATATATCTGTATCAATCTCGGCATAAAAGTATGCCTTCATTGGCGCATTTAGTTCAGTGGCAAAAATTTCAGTACCAGTTATTATCCTTTTTCCTTCGGTAGAAATTTCTCCTTTTCCATTGTATGTCCCAATTCTTAAATAATGCTCATTTGTATCAATAAATTGAACTTTAAAGATTCCACTTCTTTCCTGTGGTGTAAATTCAATTGTATTACCAACATCTTCAAAAGTTGTTTGATAATAATAAGGTTTTAAATCCTCTGGTCCGTTTTCAAAACTTTTATTCCAAATAGCATCATCAACGTTTCCACTAACTGGCATAAAAGCAAAAACTTTAAATAGCCTATGGGAAGTAATAGTTAATTGAAAATTACTAATTTGATCATCTAAATGATCCATTCGATTTGGAAATACTCGTACCATACTATTTGGTAAATGCACAGTAGGGCGAGTAGGTTCTAGAATTACACCAACACCACCAATAGTAGGATCAACATAATTTAAGTTCGAAATGTTGTCTTGTGCTATAACAAAAAGTGAATATATTAGAAATAAAGACACCAAAAATGCTCTGTTAAAGGATACCATAAAGCTTGAATAAAAAGTGAGTAGATAATTCTATTAATCAATCATTAGATTAACAGTTAAATGAGATATAACTATAAAATAAGCCCTACTAAAGAATATAGCAGGGCTTAATTTTAACTATTCAACTTTAAATCGAATAGGTACATTGTAATTATATTTAGCTTGAGGGATATCAATCAACGCCCCTACTCTAAAGAAATACTCTTTCCCTAAGTCAAATTTATTCAGACTTAATTGTAAGGTGAAAACGGTGTCAGGATTAACAGCCCCATTTATATCTACTCCAGTAGATGCAATATTCAAAAATTTCCCAACATTAGGATTAAGGTCTGCAATCATAGATAAGGTCTTTACATTTTCTGCTGCAATTTGATCTATTTTAAAAGTTGCAACAATATTTGTTCCATCATTTACAAGATTAACATCTTTTATACGCAAATATGGTAAAGCTCTAATGATGTGCTCTGTATCCCCATTTATACTAATAGTATCTTTTTCTGGAGCAAAAAAGTTGCCTCGAACAGCTTCTACATCATATTCTCCAGAAAACATAAGATCGTTTCTAAAAGTACCATCAGTATGAAATCTTAGCTGTTGTATTTGAGGATTATCAAAGCCCAATTCGGTATATTCAATTACAGACCCTTCGATAAGTTCTTGAGGTATAAACGCCCCTGTTTCAGCATCAATAACACTTCCGAAAAATTTAGAATCTGGACCATCGAAGTTATCTAAATCCCCTATTTCTCCACAAGAACTAACTAAAACAGTTAGTGTTAATAATATATATACATTAATTAATTTCTTCATAATAATCGATTAAAAGTTAATATTGAGGATTTTGAATTAACCCATTTGTTGCAATACCTGGAATTCTTTTATAATACCACTGCGTAACAAAAGTGCTTGTAGGTGTTCGAGTTGCTTCTTTTCTAATAAAGATATATTTCATGACTCTTGTATCGAATACTGGAACTAAGGCATGTCTGTGTCGGTTATCAAATTCTGTATGATACTCTCTTCTTCTAATTAGATCCCAATATCTTTTATTTTCAAAAGCTAGCTCTACTCTTCTTTCTCGCAATACATTTTCAAGTGTTAGAGAAATTGTAGAGGTATGCGCTGCTCTTTTTCTAATGTTATTTAAGGCAGTTGCCGCTTTACCTGTATTGCCACTTCCACTTTCAACTACAGCTTCTGCATAATTTAAATATACTTCTGCTAATCTAAAATCAATCCAATCTGTTGTTGATTGATTCCATGCAAGAATAGGCACATAACTTTCGTTTAAAAACTTTTTAAAGCCAAAACCTGTTCTTGTCATGTTGCCCCCAAAGGTGCTGAACCCAGAATACAAATTTGGAGCAGAAGCTCCATAGCTGTAATACTCAGTTCCACCTACATTTACAGAACCAGGGTTTTCTAATATTATTGAACCGTCGAGCCCAATTACACCTCCTTGTATGATAATGTCTACACCTTTCCAAAAGGTTCGAGGTAAAATTACTGTTGCTCTTAAACGGGCATCTTTGCCATCGAAAATATCGTAAGCATTTTCAAATTCAAGATAAGTTCTTCCAGGTTGATAGCCATTATAATTATTAACATCGCCATCAGCCGTTGTAACAATTGGAGCGCTTTGCCCTGGATTTGAATAGTTCTCATATTGATCTACCAAATCTAATGTAGGGTTAAAACGCCCAGGATGTGGCCAAGCCCCAGTAGTTTGTGCAGGATTTCCCCAATTATCTTGGTTGCTACCTAAATCTACTCCTGTCAATGTAAATCCTTTTATAAAAATAGCTTCTACTGTGGCTCTATTAGGGTCTTCAAACATTTCTTTATAATTTACAGCAGCCTCATCAGGATTGGAAGGAGTTGCTTTATAGAGAGAATATAAACCTGAATCCATTATTAGCTCAGAGGCACTTATACATTGTGAATAATATTCACTTGCATCTGAATCCGATAGACCAACTAGATTTGCATTAACGGCAGCTCCAGATAAAGGTGCTCGATTCCAATATTTAGCTATAGAAGCAGCATGTAATGCCGCTCTAGATTTTAATGCTAATGCCACCCATTTATTTGCTCTTCTTCTTGTTCCATCTCCATCGCCAAGTAAGGATGCAGCTTCATCACATGATTTAAGAACAAAGTCCCATGTTTCTTTTTCTGTACTTCTAGGAACATTTAGAACCTCCGTCCCATCAGCAATATTTGCAATCTCTGTAATAAGAGGGACACCACCATATCGTTTTGCTAAACCAAAGTAAAGGTAAGCGCGTATAAAATAAGCTTCTCCAAATAAACCATCTTTAACAGATTGATCTACATCTAAATCTGGAATAACACTTAATAATAAATTAACATCCCTATTAAGAGCATATCCTTCTGTCCACCAAGCAAACTGGTCTCCTCCATCTTTTTGCCAAGTAAGATCTTGATGTTGAGATCCAATTCCATCATCTGTTATTACCCAAGGATAAAATCCCGCATTATTTGGACCACCTATGTTGTTGAAACGAATTCCATTCTCTTGTGTCGAGTTAAAATCTTCGATAGGTATTTGTGAATATAAATTTACCATAAAAGCTTTAACTCCATCTGGGGTAGCAAAAATTGCATTAGCACTAATCTTATCTGTTGGTTCTAAGTTTAAAAAGTTGTCGCTACAACCCATTAAACTTACAATTGTAAATAATAATATATATTTAAATAATTTCATAATTATAAGTTTAAAATTTAACATTTACACCAAAATTGATTGTCATTAATAATGGATAAGACCATCCTGCATTGAATTCACTGTTAGAATTGGTAAGTTTCTCTGGGTCGAAAGGTTTAATAAATGAATCGGTCCAAGTGTAAACATTGTTTAAATTAGTGTACATTCTAATCGAATTTATACCGATTTGTTGAATCGCTTTTTGTTTCATTGTATACCCTATTTCTATATTTTTGAGCCTCACATAAGATGCGTCTCTTCTCCAGATATCAGAATCTGCATATATTTGTGTTGCTAAATCTTTTTCAACACGTGCGGCAGGCCACTGCCCGGGAATCCATGCGCTATTTGGATCATTATAATCTGCTTTATGCCATCTATCCGCAAAAAAGGCAGGTAAATTACCATCACCCCAGAAATAAGTAGTATAGGCGTGAGTATATCTTGCGGTAAAATTGGCAGCACCTTGAAATAACGCACTAAAATCAAACCCTCTCCATGAAGACGATAAAGTTAAACCGAAATTAGATTTTGGTGTCGAATCATATGCGTCTGGAGCGTAATCGTTCCCATCTATTACTCCATCACCATTTAAATCTTGATATCTAAAATCTCCTGGTAATTCTTTACTATTGCCAAGGGCTCCATCTTGTATAGGAGCAAATAAAATTTCTTCTTGATTTTGAAATTGACCTAAAACATTGTATTGCCAAACAATATCATTCCAACGATTAGATTGTCCACTTCTATAACGATCCCAACTACTTGTAAACGGAGCCGACTCGACATCTAAATTCTTTGTACGCGCTAGATTATAATTACCAGAAATACTATAGTTAAAATCTCCAACATGATTGTTATATGTCATTGAAAACTCCAAACCTTGAACTCGATCGCTATTTAAGTTTTCTTGAGGTAATTCTCCCCCAAATGTATTAGGAATAGTAACATTTCTAAAGGCTAATAAACCTGTTCGATCTCTTTGATAAACGTCTGCTGTAATATTCAAAGTATTATGGAATAGGCCTACATCTATTCCAAAATCAGTAATATCAGATTCCATCCAAGTAAGTTCTTTATTCACAATACTTGGGGCTGCGGCACCGTTTGTAAGTACGCCGTTTCCAAACTCATAAGTTCCACCTCCCGATGTTGAAAATGCTGGGATAAACTGAAATGGTTCCCCAACATCTTGTCCAACAGTACCGTAAGATGCTCTGAATTTTAAGTTAGAAAGCCATGAGATATTCTCCATGAATTTTTCATCGGATACCCTCC
Organism: Flavobacteriaceae bacterium; assembly: GCA_024635765.1. GTDB lineage: Bacteria > Bacteroidota > Bacteroidia > Flavobacteriales > Flavobacteriaceae > JBPOFM01. The sequence continues at coordinate 24,606 of JAGXIE010000197.1, forward strand.
ACCCTACAGAAATACTTGGGAACAAACCCCATCTAACATCTGGATGATAGCGGTAAGAGCCATCGTATCTTGCAATAAGCTCAAGAAGATACTTGCCTTTATAATCATAATTTAATTTTCCTATATATGACAGGTTTCTAACTTGAATTTCGTTTCCAGATGACGCAGCATTCACTTCGCCCGCTTGATCTATTTGCGCATTAGTAAAAAAGTCGAAAAACTTGCTAATATTAGCATGTCTTCCTTCTTCTTCCCTTCTTTCAAAAACAAATAAACCTGATACATTATGATTGTCAGCAATTACAGTTTTATAATTTAACTGTGCTTGAAGCGTTAATAAATAGCTATTATTAAAATCGTTTATAATTTGAGATGGTTTATTAAAAGCGGTTGGATCAAAAGTCTCGTTAACTTTATCATAATCGTATAAAACAAAATCTTTTGCTAAAGACTTTGCTTGTGTGAAACGTGGATCATAACCTACAGTAAATTTAGCATTTAGCCCTTTTACAAATGGAACATCATAATTTAAATCAAAAGATGTTTGAAAAATTTTGTCTTCAGCAATTACGTAACCTGTTAAATCACTTTGTGCCATAGCAACAGGATTTACTGCTTGTCCATCTTGTACTCGATGTAAAAAATCTAAATTATTATTTGCATAAACCGAATTGTTTGGAAGACTAGAAACAGTTCCTCTCCACACATGAAAAATGCCGTTCACAGGTGAGTTTCGCTCGTCAACAATTCCTGATATATTAAAATTAGTTGTAACATTTTTCGAAAGCTTAGCGCTAAGGTTAGATCTAAAATTATACTTTTTATAATTTAAATCACCGCTCTTTAGCAATCCATTATCGTCAAGAAATCCTAAATTAATAAAGTAAGACACATCTTCAGTCCCTCCTTGGGCAGATATATTATGTTCGTAGCGAACTGAGTTATTTAACAAGGTTTCATCAGCCCAATTGGTACTTTGATAGCCAGGTCCTCCAGCTTTCCAATTTGCAAGTTCTTCGTTCGTAAAGAGTGCACCCAAACCAGCATTAAGATTAGCTTCATTACGAAGCTCAGTATACTGTGCTGCATTTGCCATGGTTGGTGTATCGGTTGGAGAAGAATACCCTACTACGGAAGTGTATGTAAATTGTGCCTTACCTTTCCCACCTTTTTTTGTAGTAACAATAATTACCCCGTTTGCAGCATTAAGTCCATAAATGGCTGCCGATGCATCTTTAAGTATTGAGACACTTTCAATGTCTTCCGAATTTAATCTTTGAAAATCTGCACCCCCACCTCTTCTTATACCATCTATTACATAAATTGGTTCTCCAAAACCGCGAATATTTATTGAATTTCTAAAACTCCCAGGCTCACCATCTGTTTCACGAATACTCAAACCAGCTACTTTTCCAGAAAGCTTTTGTGCGAAACTAGTGGCCGTTGTAGTTTGGATTTCTTTGCCTTCAATTTGAGATATAGCAGCAGATAGACTCTTCTTCTTTTGGGTGCCATAACCAACTACAATTATTTGGTCTAATGCATTTTTAGATTCAAGTAAAACTATATTTATGTTGTTAGTAATAGTTCCTACGACAACATTCTGAGTTTCCATGCCTAAAAATGAAAACTGAAGTGTATCACCTACTTTGGCTTCAATACTGAAATTTCCATCAAAATCTGTTTGTGTTCCTTTAGTTGTTCCAACAATAATAATATTAACCCCAGGAAGAGGCATCCCAGCACCATCTGTAATTACGCCATATACAATGTTTTGCACTTCTTGTAGTTCTACTTCAGTTTTTAGAAGTATTTTTTTTTTAATATTTGGTCGTGGCACTCTCTTTGCTAATACAATTTGTTTATCGACAATTTGAAAAGTGATTGTTGTTTCAGAAAATAAAATATTTAATATCTCTTCTATCCGTTGTTTTTTCACCTTTACAGACACTCTTCTCTGTAAGTTTATTTCGTTCTCAGGAAAAAGGAATTTAAAATCTGTTTTTCTCATAACTTCCGAGAACACACTTTCTATTGTTACATTATCAAGATTTAAAGAAATTTTAGTGTTTTGCGAGTAACTACTTGCGTGGATATTAAATAAGGATATAAAAAGTAGTAAGAAAGTTAATTTCATTTTTAGATCTGTTTTAGGAATAATTAGACTATTCCTGAAAGGATATAAATTATTTTTCATATTTTTGCAGTGAATTTAAAGGTTAGTTCTATTTTTGAATTCATGTATTTGTCAGGAAATGTTTGCAGCGTTTCCTGATTTTTTTAATAATAATCAGTTGTTATTCTTTCATTTAATGTGCTTTATTTATTAATAATTATTTGTTTATTGTCGGTAATTTTGTAGTTGAAAGGTCTGTAAATTTGAAAAGCTTCTAAAACTTGACCAATTGTTTCTATATCAAAAGTTCCAGTAAATTTTATTTGGTTAAGTGCAGCATAGTTATTTTGAATGGAAACATCATAATGTCGCTCTAACTTATAAATAATGTTTTCAAATGGCTCATTTTTAAACCATAACACACCATCTTTCCAAGCTATATAATTAGCAACATTGACCGTTTTTATAGAAAACTGTTTATCTGATTTATTAAAAGATGCTTTTTCATTTGGAGATAGTAAAATTTCTTCTTCTTTATTAATATCCATTGTGTTATTATAAATTCCAACAGACCCTTCCACCAGAACAACACTTTGAGTTTTATCCGTATGATAAGAAGAAATATTAAACTCCGTACCATACACTTTAGTGCTAATATTATTACAATTAACAATAAAAGGATGGTTCTTGTCTTTCGAAACTTCAAAATAAGCTTCTCCATCATTTATAAAAACCTCTCTCGAAAGACCTTTTATAAATTGTACAGGATATTTTAAGCTCGTTCCAGAATTAAGGTGAACAAGTGTTCCGTCAGACAATTCAATTTGAAACCTCTTACCATGAGGTACATAAAGTGTATTATACACTAATTTAGACTCCTCGCTGTTTAATGTGGAATTTTGATATACAAGTTTATTATTATCTTGCCTACCTAAAACAATACCTTTAGTATCAATTATGTTTCGTTTCTTATCTAAATTAATGATCTGAATTGTACCATCATTTAATTTTAAAGTAATTTGCTTCTCTAAACCTTTAATTTCGGTATTATTATTAATCATTAATATCGCTGAAGTAGCAACAATAGCTATAATAGCAGCATATTTTAAAATATTTAAAGGCTTGTTATACCAGCTTATTTTGAAATTACTTTTGTTATCTGTTTTTTCATTAAACTTTGCTAATGCTTGTTTGGAATTGTATATTTTAAATTCTAAATCTAAAATATGATTGGATTGAACATAATTTTCAAACAAACTCTTATGTTTTTCATTATTAATAGTTTGTTTAAGTACTTCAATATCCTTTTTCGTTGCTCTATTGTTAAGATATTTTATAATGATTTTTTCAATTTCTGTATTCTTCATTTTTTTTGAGATTTTCCTACAATATATTTATAATACGGGAATTTTCAAAAATCCCCCTATGAATTAAATAAAAACATTAAAATATATTTATTGAGGTTTTCAATTAGTTACTTATTTTAATATGCATATCCGTTACTAATACCAAGTTGTTTCTAAAGCGGCAATAAGCAATCTATCAGATAATTTATCTCCAAAATATCTTCGGTTGAATTTATAACAGAATTCGTCCAAATAGTTTTGAACATAGTCCTGGTCTATAC
>JAGXIE010000040.1 GCA_024635765.1 Flavobacteriaceae bacterium
CCCAGGCCCCCTCTTTTCAACATCATAATCATAATAGATATAATCTATAAAACAAAACTAAAGGCCCTCGCTGTTACCATTTTTTGATGTGCCATTAACCGGGAATTTAGAATTAGGATAGGCCGCCCGGAAATCCTGAATTTTGGGAGGAGTCGGTTATAAGGCCGGCTAATTTCTAAATTCCGGAACTTTGCTTTTCCAAAAAATGGTATATGGCAGAATGGGCCTGGAAGGTGAATCAATTGGCAGGGTGAAGTTCCAACCGGTCCCGGCACGTACAAGGCGTGAAAGAAATTCAAATCCGGCGGACTCAGATAAAAAAGTTATCCCTGGAGTGGAGCGGTTCCGCTTTTTCTGCGGATTAGCGCAACGTAGGGGATAACTTTTTTACCTGTGTCCAAGACCTTTTCGACGAAGCGCTTTCCCCGCAATACGGAGCGTCTCTTTTGGGGAGTATTGTGATATAAGGGGAATGTGCTGAGTTTGTTAATTTAGGTTCTGTGGATTGTAAAAACTTAAATTTAGGATTAGCGCTAAAGATTTTTAGCTAATGAGAAAACACTAATAAAGGCACTTTCGATTTTCTTTTGTTTTTGGTAATCGTAGTGTAAATCTTCAGGAAGAAAAAAAGAACAATATTTACCATATACATTGATAAAACCTAATTTATAATGTTTTGAATATATTGATCCTGTTTAGGTACTTTACAAAAGAAAAAATAATTGCTCCTTATTATTGGATAATAGTTTGGATTCAATACTGTCCTAAATAAATTTCAACGAATATAAAGCTATTGCTTATATGGGGTTTACCGGTGATATATTGTAAATTTCAAAAAAGAACCCCTGGTCTATTGTTTGGGGGCGGTTGTCCACTATCTTAAAATGGTTTATCAAGCCATTGTTGGAGGTTAATTTTCACAAATAAGTTGAGCCTAATAAAAGCTACCAAATTGGATAAATACCAACCGTATTTTGCCATTGCCTTGAGGGCCTTTAGTACAAGAATGGTAATCAAAGCTGTCCATATTTGTATCATAACTGCATTTTCAGAGGTGCCCACGAATGACTTTATGTGCAATAGCTGTTTGATATCCCTAAAAAATATCTCCACTTGCCATCTACTTTTATAGAGCTCGGAAATAGTGTTTGCTGTCCAGGTTTTTTGATTTGTGATTGCTTCTATGACCTGTTTGTTTTCATCATCCCATATTGCAACCTTTCTAAGCTTTATCGGGAACTTTTTCTTTGACTTGGTCCCTGTCAATTCAATGATTTCATCTTTAAGGATATGTTCATGCCTGTTATCGGGCAAGGGGTTTTCTTTAACGATATCGAATTTTATGTTCTCTTTATGCCTGACAACGAAAAATACCTGGTTGCTGTCCCAAACGTTCAACAGTGAGAAATCGTTGTAAAACCGGTCTGCTACCACCACGCTGTTTTTTACCAATGGGATATTATAGGCTCCTTTATTATCCGCTGTTTTGCCATTGGTAATATTTATATAAGCTGGCAGGTTCCCGTCATAATCAAGTAATGTGTGCATCTTTATAGCTCCTTTGGCTGTTTTATATTTTGCCCAGTCAAACAGGCTTAAGCACAAACTAATGGTGGTGGAATCCAGCAAGAAAATTTTGGATTTAATCTTGAATTTTACTCCTTTAAATTTAGCCTGTTGTCCTAAACTTTTGAGCAATTGATAATAATATTCCTGGAAAAGTTCCCAATCTCTGTTTTTGTTTTGATAGCTAATAGTGGATTTTGATGGTGCTTTGCTTATCCCCAAATTGTTTAAATTGCCGGTAGCCGAGCGTAGACCATTGCTTATATCCCTTAAAGATTGACTTTTAGCAAACTTGCAGAATAGCATCGAAACCAAATGAGTCCAGCTGGTAAAGCCTTTTTGGTGCTAGTCCGTTTGCTTTTCTTTTACAATTTCGGAAAATTTGGAACGATCCAACTTGGATATAATCTGAGAAAACAATGTTATATTTGTCATAAGAGAGGATGTTGTTTTTGTGGTGCAGCTCAAAGTTAATTGAGTCACAGAAAACTTCCTCTCTTTTTTGATCTGATTTTAATCGTTTAGGACGCTATTGGTTTGGATTATATTTATTCAGGTTGGTCTAGTTCTTTGAATGATATTTATTTTACATGACGTTTTCCTTGGTGAGGATTTCCAAAGGAGAATATACTTTAGCCAGCGGTTGTTTTTTTTCTATCAAATAATTGGTCATCAGTTTAATTGATTTATATCCTTGTTTAAATGGTTTTTGGGAAATCAAAAAAGAAACTTTGTCCTCTTTTAGGCACCTTACGTTCTGTTTGGTACCATCAAATCCGATTAAAGATAATGTTTGGGTTTTTAAATCTTCTATGCAATCCGCAAAAACTGATATTTTACTGTTGGGCACAAAGACTCCCCTTATAGTAGGATTATTTTTTAAAATTGAACCAAGCTTTTCTTTTAAAGCATTAATATTATTTAAATTACAAGTATGTGCATTAATGGTCCTTATTAAAATCTTATTATCTGAAAAATAATCAGTAAACCCATTTATCCTCCTGGAAATAGCATGATTGTCATCAATGCTTGATCTGGTTTGAATTATCATTACCGAACACTCATCCCGCAGACATAAATGCATTAATTTCCCAGCCAGAAAACCACTTTGGTAAGATTCCTGACCAATAAAGGAAAGGTTCTTACATCCTTCAATATCAATATTTAGGAATATGTAGGGAATATTATTTTGTTCTAACTTTAATACAATTTGCTGTGTTTCTTTTCGAAATGTGGGTACAATTATTACCCCATCGGGCATAGAATCCAACAATGCTTGAAATTGACTTAAATAAGTAGAAACTTTAAATTGATCAAATGCAAAGTTTTCAACTTTTATTCCAAATATTTCTACTTCTTCCCGGGCCGTAGTTATTCCCATTAGCGGTGCCTCCCAAAAAATATTTTCTTCATTAAAATCAGGAAGTAAAGTTGCGATCTTGAGATTTTTTTTCGAGGCAAGAGAGCTCGCCATTATGTTGAGTTTAAAATTATACCTTTTTAGGAGCAGTTTTATTTCCCCTTCAGTTTTTTTAGAAACCCCACCGCGATTATGAAGCACCCTGTCTACTGTTCCCGTAGATACATTGGCTTCCATTGCGATATCTTTAATTGTTTTCAATTTACAGGTTTTTATTATTCTGTAAATATAATTTTTTAATTTTAATTAGTGTGCGGACACAAAAATTAATTTTTTTAAGAAAATTTTATTAAAAAGTTGTTTTTCTATAATTAATTTTTACTTTTGTGTGCGGACACGGAAGTATTTTATTGTAGCAAATGTTAAATATATGTTGTTTTACAAATAGGTATAACTAAATTTGTGTGCGCACACATAGTACCTCGATTAATTAAAAAATAAATTATTATGAATCAAAAAAAAATTAAATGCTTTCTTGTGCCATTAATGTGTTTGCTATTTGGCTTTGTGTTTTCACAGGATATTCATATTTCTGGAAATGTTACAGATGTGAATGGAATTGCCCTTCCAGGTGTCACTATTCAGGAAAAGGGTACAAACAATGGAGTTTTAACGGATTTTGATGGGAGTTTCGCTATTGAGGTGAGTTCCACAGAATCGATATTGGAATTTAAATATGTGGGAATGAAATCCCATTCTATAATTGTTGGTGGAAATACTTCAATGAATGTTCAAATGGAAGTAGACTCTCAATCTTTAGATGAAGTCGTGGTAGTTGGGTATGGTAGTGTTAAAAAAGAGGACTTAACAGGTTCTGTAGATGTCATTTCCTCAAAAGACTTTAATAAAGGAGCTATTACCTCTCCTGATCAATTGCTTCAAGGTAAGATAGCTGGTGTAAGAATTACCAATGCCGGTGGACAACCAGATGCTTCCCCAAACATTCGTATTCGTGGTGGCGCTTCACTTACCGCAAACAGTAACCCTCTTATAGTAATTGACGGGATTCCTGTAGATAATGAAGGAATAGCCGGTGTTAGTAACCCTTTGTCGTTAATAAATCCAAATGACATTGAAAGCTTTACGGTTTTAAAAGACGCCTCTGCTACTGCCATTTATGGGTCTCGTGCTTCTAACGGAGTTTTAATTATTACCACGAAAAAAGGAACATCTGGTGAGGCTCAATTTAATTTCTCAGCTAGGACATCACTAAGCAATGTGGGCACCAATAATCAAATTCAAGTTATGGATAGCAAATCTTTTGTCAAATTTGCTCAAGATTTTTTTCCTGATGATATAGGAGTTCTTGGGGTTCCAATTGGTTCAGCAATCACCAATGAGCCCATAAGTCAAATTATAAGTACACCAGATGGTGAAAGAGCTATATACAATACCAATTGGCAAGATGTTATTTATAGAACAGCTATAACTAAAGATTACACCTTTAGTACAAGAGCCAATATATTGAATAAAATACCAGTAAGAGCTTCTGTGGGTTACAATAACACAGAAGGTGTTGTAAAAAGGAGTGACTACGAAAGAATAACAGCTGCGTTAAGGTTATCGCCTAAGGTTTTTGATGACCATTTAAAAATCGACCTTAATGCCAAAGGGAGTATGGTCGATAAAAACGCCGTTGATGAAGGAGGAGCTCTAGGCGGTGCGGTTTCTATGGATCCTACTAAACCCATATACGATGAAAATTCAATATTCGATGGTTATTATAGCAAAATACGGCCTGCCAATGATCCTTTAAATCCTAACCAAAGAATTGGAGCGAGCAACCCATTGGCATTACTGCAACAGAGAGATAGGCCTCATAAAGTAAATAGTTTATTAGCTAGTCTTGAACTTGATTACCAGTTCCATTTTTTACCGGAATTAAGAGCTGTTACCAATGTTGGGCTTGAAGCTTCAAAGGCAACCATAAGTGAAACGTTTGCAGAAAACGCCATTGCAACGTATACATTGGTGCCTGATCCAAATGTGCCAACCGGCACCTACATTTTTAACCCAGGAAAAAGTTATGCTGAAAGACAAACCAAGACCAATACAACTTGGGAATCATATTTAGTATATAAAAAGGAGTTTGGGCCTGGATTTTTAAAATCTTTTGACGTTCAGGGTGGCTACTCTTACCAAAACTTTAAAAAGGATGGTAATAAGGACCAGTTTAAGAATGATCCCGTTACTGGTGTAAGAATACTAAACATAGATGATGAAAACCCCAATAATAGATATTTTAGTCTCCTAAACCTTCAATCATTCTTTGGAAGATCAAACATCAATTTAGGCAATAAATATTTAGCTACCTTATCCTTTAGAGCAGATGCATCTTCTTTCTTTACTAAAGAAAACCGTTGGGGCTATTTCCCTGCTGCAGCATTGGCCTGGAAAGTAAAAGAAGAAATATTTTTAAAGGACGTTAATTTTATTAATGACTTTAAGATACGTTTTGGCTGGGGAGAAACTGGACAACAAGATATTTCTGGTTCCGTTGGATTTTTCCCTTCAATACCTTTATTTGAAATTGGTTCACCTGAAAGCCAATATATTGAAGGCATCACATTGTATAATGCAAAAGAGTTTAACCCTGACTTAACGTGGGAAAAATCAACTACCTATAACTTAGGTGTTGATTTTGATTTCTTTAAAAACAATGTCTTGTCAGGTTCATTTGATATCTTTAAAAGAGAAACAACTGATTTATTGGTATTGACCAATGTGCCTCCAGGACAAGCATTAAGTGATCGTTTAATTCAAAACGTTGGAGCCACAGACAGTAAAGGATTTGAATTAAACTTGAATTTAAATCCAATACAAACCGATAATATAGCTTTATCTTTGTACGGCAATTTATCTTACAATATTACTGAAGTAACGGACTTACATGGTTTGGACCAAATTACAACGGGTTCAAGGTTGCCCACAGGTACCGGAAACTTTATTTTTGCCCATGCTATAGGCGAAGAAGCAGGTTCTGCATGGGTGCTTAAGCAAGTCTATGACACGGCCGGAAAACCAATTTATGGTGCTTTTGTGGATCGTAACAACGACGGAAAGATTACAGATGACGACAGATATTTCAGAGCAATCCAACCCAATTGGACCTTTGGTTTTGGGTTTAACTTCAATTACAAGAATTGGGACCTGAGTTCTAGTTTCAGGGGCCAGATGGATGGAGAAATCTACAATGCAAGAAAACTTACGCATGGCTTTGCTCTAAATGCATTGGCACAAGACGGAAGTTCCATAAACAATGTTTTGGACTTTAACGCCGGTAAGGCCGAACCGGAATTTTCCCGTATTGTAGACCCAGTGCAATTTTCAGATTATTACATTGAGAACGCTTCTTTCTTGAGATGTGAAAATATTACTTTAGGACATACCCTTAAAGATGTCATTAAAAACACTACTGTTCAAATTTACGCAGGGGTCAACAATCCTTTTATAATTTCTAACTACAGTGGTCAGGATCCTGAAAACTTTAGCGGTATAGATACTAATTTCTATCCACGCCCTATAGTATATAATTTAGGTTTAAATCTTGATTTTTAAAAAAATTATAACTCTATTAAACTATTAAAAAAAATTCAACTATGAAAAATAGCATTTTAAAATTTATTTTTGGGTTGTTAGCTGTCTTATCAGCAGTTAATTGTACTGATGAATTAGAAACCAAACCTAAAGTAGAACTATCGTTAGAAGAACTTTTGGCTCGTGATCCTAATGCTGTAGAAGGCATTTTAGCAAGACTTTATTCCACCTTGGCATTATCTGGTGTAGATGGACCAGGTAGTTCAGATATCAGTGATGATGCCGGGGAATCTCCTTTTTTAAGAGGGCTTATAAATCTTGAAGATTTAACTGCTGATGGTATGAAAAATAGATGGGGAGATAATGGTTTAGACCAATTGACAACAACAACAGATTGGACAGATCAAAATAAGTTCTTCAGATATATGTATAACAGAATTTTCTTCACCATTCCTCAATGCAATAATCTTTTATCGATCCTGCCAAATGTCGACGTTGAAAACAAGGATGCTGTTACGTCTGAAGTTAGATTTTTAAGGGCATTTGCCAATTATTATTTAATTAATATTTTTGGAAAAGGTGTTTTAGCAACCGAAGAAAATTTCGGACAAACAGAACCTCTACCTGAAGCCTCAAGGCAAGAATTATTTGATTTTGTAGAGGCAGAATTGTTGGAAATTGAGCCTTTATTGCCCGCTACCAATACTTATGGTAGGGCAACAAAAGGAGCCGCCCAAATGTTATTGTCTAATTTATATTTAAATGCTGAAGTCTTTACTGGTACGCCTAGGTATAATGATGCCGTGACCTATATTAATAAAGTTATAGCTGGCCCATATTCATTGGCCCCTAGTTTTGTAAGTCTTTTTTCGTCCGATAATAATACTACAATTGCAGCAAGTGAAATTATTTTCCCTTTGATTGCAGACTCCCAAGTAAGTCAAAGTTTTGGTAACACCACTTATATTGTAAACGGTAGTTTAAGAGCGGAAACCATACCTTTGGCACAATTTGGCGCTAGAGATGGCTGGGGTGGTCACAGGGCTACTAAAGCTTGGTACGGTTTATACGGTGATTTAAATGCTTCAACAGATGACAGGGCCAAATTATTTTGGACTGAAGGACACGAATTTGAAATGGTTGACTATAAAAAATGGACCGATGGCTATCCTTCCATTAAATTCAGAAACACTAATTTTGTGGGAGAATCTCTTGTTTCGCAATTTTCAAGTACAGATTTTCCATTGTACAGGCTTGCCGATGCTTATTTAATGTATGCCGAATGTGCCATAAGAGGCGCTGCAGGTGCAGACATGAATACAGCGGTACAATATGTAAACGCCGTTAGAACCCGTTCTAATGCTTCCTCGATAACCCAATCTAATTTAACTTTAGAATTTATATTGGATGAACGTGCCAGAGAATTAAACTTAGAAGGCCACAGAAGAACAGACCTGATTCGTTTTGGAAAATTTACAGGAGGCAATTATTTATGGCCTTGGAAAGGTGCTACGGTAAATGGAACTTCAATACCAGACACATATAACCTGTTCCCAATTCCATCAACGGCTCTACTGGCTAATCCTAATTTAACTCAAAACCCAGGATATTAAACTAAACCAGAAACAATGAAAAATATAAAAACCTTAGGAATATTACTTTTGGCCCTCATTGGCATATATTCATGCGACACAAACGATGATTTTAAATTTATCGCACAGGAACCCCAAAGCTTAAGTTTTACAAATTCTTTTTTAGAAGAATATGTATTGACCCCTGCAACCGCTAATAACTTAGGAGAGCGTTTCACTTGGAACGATGCAGATTTTGGTGTTCCAATTTTAGTTAATTATAAATTGGAAAAATCCATCACTGGAGATTTCACGGATGCTGAAACAGTAGGTGAAACCAATGGTAATGAAATAGCCATTACAATTGGTAAATTGTTAAGCTATGCATCAGAGATTGGACTTGATAACGACCCAAATAGCCCTGCTCCAGATACTGGAACTGTGTCGTTTAGATTAAATGCCACTGTTGGTATTGATGATGCATTACCGATTTATTCTGCTACACAGGCATTAACCCTATTCTTACCTGAAGAAAGCACTGATGGTGGTGGTATTGAACCATCTACCTGGGGTATTAAGGGGTCTGGTTACGCAGGTTGGGGCGGTTCATTCCCTGATGCTGTATTTTACACTACAAGTACTCCTGGCGAACTAGTAACTTATGTAACTTTAATTGATGGTGAAATTAAATTGAGAGAGAACAATGCTTGGGACAATGATTTTGGTGACAACGGTACAGACGGCACTTTAGAACCAGGCGGAACCAACATTCCTGTAACTGCCGGTACTTATAAAATTACATTTAGCCCAGATAATGCCACTTATAATATTGAGGCCTTCTCTTGGGGACTTGTAGGTTCTGCTACTCCAAATGGATGGAATGGGCCTGATGCTAAATTTTATTATGATTATACCACTGATACATTTAAAGTAGGAGTTAAATTAATAGATGGAGAAATTAAATTCAGATTAAACAATGCATGGGATGTTGGCTTTGGTGATACTGGTGCCGATGGCTCTTTAGATGCGGGCGGTGACAATATTGCTGTTACTGCTGGTTACTACAACATAACTTTAGACCTTAACAACAATACTTATACACTAGAACCCGGTAATGTTTGGGGACTTGTAGGTTCTGCGACTCCTAATGGATGGGACGGTCCTGACACTTCATTTACAGAAGTAAATCCTGGTCTTTGGGTTACAGATATTATTGATTTGGTTGACGGAGAAATGAAGTTCAGAGTAAATGACGCTTGGGACACTGAATTTGGTGATACCGATGCAGATGGTACTTTAGATGCCGGTGGTACAAATATTACAGTCGTTGCCGGTAAATATAGAGTCATATTAGATATTGCCAATGGTACTTATACATTAGGTAAAATTCTATAAATAAGTCTTATTTTAAAAAAGGCTGTAGAACTACAGCCTTTTTATATTCAATAGTTATGAAAAAAATTACGTTTTTAATCTTATTTTTAATTTCTGCAATCAGTTTTGGACAACAACAAACCGTTACTTATGCTGTTTCTCCATTACCCTTTGAAGAGACCGACAATATAACCATAACCTTTAATGGTAGTTCCATTAATGAGGCCACATGGGGTGTTGCAGACAATACCCTTTATTTGTGGGCCTGGTCCTGGGATTTAAATTTAGAAAATTCCCAAGGTGCTCCCAATAGGGGTGCATGGGATAATTCAGATGAAGCTAGCCGTTTGACCTATAATGCCGAAACAGACACCTATACCATTTCGTTTGTTCCATCTACCTTTTATGACAGAACAGGAATTGGTAGAATAGGATTCCTTATTAAGGCCAAAAATGGAACTGGAGATAAGAAATCGCAAGACATCTTGGTTGATGTAGGGCTATTTCAAGTGTCTTTAACAGCGCCCTTGAGTTCTTCAACAATTCTTAATTCAGGAGGGAATTTAAGCATTGCAGCTACAAATACTGGTGGAAACGCCAGCTATACCTTAAAATCCAATGGAGCTGTTATTGATACCAACCCTTCTACAGAAAGCTATACTTTCTCTCACACAAATATAACATCCAATCAAAATTATGAATTAGAAGTCACCCTAAATACAACGACCAAGACAAAAAATTTCTTTGTGGTAGTTAACCCAAATATCCCCGAACAGGCAATTCCTGCTGGTTTAGTAGATGGAATTAATTATGATACTGGCGACACAACAAAAGCAACCTTGGTAATTGATGCCCCATTAAAAGATTTTGTTTATGTGGCCGGTAGTTTTAACAACTGGCAACCAGATCCTAACTACGCCATGAAGAAAGACCCTTCCAGTACCAAGTTTTGGCTGGAACTTACCGGTTTAACCCCGGGACAGTTGGAAACCTATCAGTACTGGGTGGTTGACCAAACGCCCTTGGCAAATTCTCCTACTTTGGTAAATGTAGCAGACCCATATTCAACCCTGGTGTTGAGTTCGTTTGACGATTCGGGAATCCCCGCAACAAGCTATCCTAACCTACCGGCTTACCCAAATACCGGAAACAGGTTTGAGGTATCGGTTTTACAAACTAATCAAACACCTTATAATTGGCAAGTATCAAATTTTGAAAAACCTAAAAAAGAAGACCTGATAGTCTATGAGGTTTTAGTGCGGGATTTTGATGCCGATAGAAATTATCAAGATATTATTGACAAAATAAGCTACTTTAAAAATTTAAATATCAACGCCATTGAATTGATGCCAGTCATGGAGTTTGAAGGCAATGAAAGCTGGGGCTATAATACCGCTTTTCACATGGCTTTGGATAAATTTTATGGAACAGAGGATAAATTTAGGGAGCTCATAGACGTGTGTCACCAAAATGGCATTGCTGTTATTCTGGACATTGCTTTAAACCATGCCTTTGGTAGAAACCCTATGGTACGTATGTGGATGGATGATCCAGACAATAATGGCTTTGGATCTCCAACATCTGAAAACCCATATTTTAATACTGAAGCAAAACATGCCTACAATGTGGGTTCAGATTTTAACCATACGAGCGATAGAACAAAAAACTATGTGAAAAGGGTTGTTAAGCATTGGATAGAAGATCTTAAAATTGATGGTTTTAGATGGGATTTGACAAAAGGATTTACCCAAAACTGTACCGCAAGTGATCAAAACTGCACTGGCGCATATCAACAAGACCGGGTGGATGTCTTAAAGGAATATGTTGATTACGCTTGGAACCTGGACCCAACCCATTACGCCATCTTTGAACATTTAGGCTCTGATGCCGAAGAGAAAGAATGGGCCAATTACAGGTTTGATGAAGGTAAGGGCGTGATGCTGTGGGCAAAAATGACAGACCAATACAATCAATTAACCATGGGTCATGCTTCTAATTACAATATCAGTAGGATGGGATATAAAGCTCACTCTGGATTTCTTGGTAATCGTGTTATGGGCTATGCAGAAAGCCATGATGAAGAGCGTTTAATGTACAAAAACGTAACTTTTGGGAATAATTCCGGTGATTACAATGTAAAAGATTTAAATACAGCACTATCAAGAATGCCTGCTTTAGGAGCAATAACTATTCCTATCCCTGGCCCAAAAATGATATGGCATTTTGCAGAACTTGGCATGGAAAATTCCATCTTTACTTGTAGGGATGGCTCTGTAAATAACCCCGATTGTAAATTGGCAACAAAACCGCAGCCACAATGGTCAAGCAATTGGTTATCAGATGCTTATAGGAGTGTCATTTATAATACATGGTCCAGACTAAATGAGCTCAAGATTAGTGAAGCGGTTTTTGAAGGTGATTACTCAATAACAACCAATACAATAACTCCCAAAATTTATGTTTGGGATGATACACTTCCTTCTACTGAGTTAAAAAATGTTATTATTATAACTAATTTTGATCTTACACCGAAAGACGTTGTTCCCGATTTCCCATATACAGGAACTTGGTACAGTTTATTGGATAGAAATACTCCTTTGGAAGTTTCAGATGTTGCATCGCCTATAACTTTAGCCCCAGGGGAATTTAAAATCTTTGGCAACAAGCCTCATATTGACCCAAATGATTTAGACAGTGATGGTGTTGCTAATGCTAATGATGATTGTAGCGACACTCCATTAGGATCTGGGGTGGATGTAAATGGCTGTGAAGTATTCTCGTTACCTGCCAACAACTTTGCTCTACATGTAGTTAGTGAAACATGCCAAAACAACAACAATGGCAGTATCAACATAACGGCAAGCCAAAATTTAAATTATTCCATTCAAGTTGTTGGTACTGGTGTTGACATTACAGATACCTTCACCACAACTTATTCTGCAGGAAATTTACAGGCCGGAAATTATGAGATATGTATTACCGTTGAAGGGCAACCCAATTATGAACAATGTTTTAATGTATCAGTTACCGAACCAGAGGATATTTCTGTTATTTCAAAAATTTACAATACCAAAAAATCTGTTTCGCTTGCCATGACCGGTAGTTCCTTTTATAAAGTTACATTAAATGGCGTGACTACACAAACATCTATTTCAAGTATTGAATTGGAATTAAGTAATGGAACAAACAGGATTAGTGTTGAAGGCGATAAAATTTGCCAAGGAGTTTATGAAGAGACCATATTTTATACTAATGGTCTGATGGTTTTTCCAAATCCAATCATAGATAATATTTTAAATGTTTATTTAAACAATTCAAATTCTGAAATGGCAACCATAACCATATATTCTATTATCGGAGAACAAATTTTTAGCACAAAAACAAATCAAAGTAATTTAAATATTGATACTTCTAATTTTTCAAAAGGCATTTATATTTTGAATGTAAGTACTATAAATGACATAAGAAGTTTAAAAATTATCAAGAACTAATGAAAAAATCATTCATACATTTAATTATTGTCGTCATTTGCTTCCCTTTTATATTTAATTGTAGTGGTGATGACAATCCAGATCCAGTTGTTATTACTCCTCCTGGAATAGCTACCTTAACCTTTCCTATTGAAAATTCAGAATGTACTGAAGGCAACAACTTTACTAGCACAGAAAGTGATGTTACATTTATTTGGAATGATGCTTCCAATACGGATTCATATCAACTGTACCTTAAAAATTTAAATACCCAAATCACTAACAATTACAGTAGTCAAAATTCACAATTAGCACTAACTATTTTAAGAGGGATACCATATTCATGGTATGTTGTATCTAAAAATTCTGGAATAGAGACTACTCAAAGTGCTACTTGGAAATTTTATAATGCCGGAGAGGCTGTAACATCTTATTCACCTTTCCCTGCAGAATTGGTAAGCCCGGTAATGGGGACATCATTGCCTGCATCAACTATCCATACTTCTTTGCAATGGTTAGGAAATGATGTAGATAATGACATTGTAAATTATGAGGTTCTGTTTGGAAATGTCAACCCACCTACCAATACTATAGGAACAACTAATGCAACAAATTTTTCTGTTGATGTCGCAGCAGGAAATACATATTATTGGAGAATAATAACTAATGATAGTCAAAACAATAACTCTAAATCTGAAATTTTTCAATTCAAGGTAAATTAAAGCCAATTCAACTTTAATTTAAAAGTATATGTATATTAACATTGCCATTTATATGTAGATACATATAAGCGAAAAATCAAACAAACAACAAACTAAATTATTAGATTATGAAAATTTTTAAAATTTACTACTTTCTTATTTTATTGTTGCTATTATCTAGCTGCAATAAAGAAGAATTATTAAAAGAAGATGTTAATTCAATTGAACACACTTCGAAGACTTCTGATTTATCTAAACAAAGAACCGGATTAAAGAGCATTGGTTCCGGAGTTATGATGCAGGCATTTTATTGGAACGTTCCCGCTGGAGGAACGTGGTGGGACCATTTGAACACAAAAGTTGCTGATTGGAGTAATGCAGGATTCAGTTCTATATGGCTTCCACCAGCTTCAAAAGCACAAAATGGCCCATTTTCAATGGGTTATGATCCTTATGACTATTATGATTTTGGAGAATATAATCAGAAGGGAAGTATAGAGACCAGATTTGGTTCTAAAGATGAATTAGTATCTTTAATTGACAATGCCCATGAATACGGATTAAGTGTGATAGCCGATATCGTTATTAACCACAACAGCGGCGGTGATAGTGAACAAAATATTTTTACAGGAGGAAGCACTTATACAGATTTCGATACTGCTTCGGGTCTATTTAATCGTTCGCAGTATGATTTCCATCCAAATGATTTCCATTCTAGTGATACAGGGTCTTTCGGTGGATTTCCAGATTTATGTCATCATAAAACATGGGTACAAGATTGGTTATGGAACAGGACCAACTCTGTTGGAAAGTATTATAGGGATGTTATTGGTTTTGATGGATGGAGATTTGATTATGTTAAAGGTTTTGAGCCTTGGGTAGTTAAAAATTGGAAAAATGCCGTTGGAGGGTTTTCTGTCGGTGAATATTGGGATGCTAATGCCGCTACCCTGGATTGGTGGACCACTCAGGCAGAGGTAAGTGCTTTTGACTTCGCTTGTTATTATAAAATGAGAGACGCTTTTGCTAATAACGACCTGACACATTTAAATGGGGATATGCTCTGGAAGAGAAATGCAAAAAATGCAGTAACTTTTGTAACCAACCATGATACTAATGAAATATTGGATGGTAAAATGTTAGCATACGCTTACATACTTACCCATGAAGGTTATCCGGCTATTTTTTATAGGGATTATGAAGAATGGTTAAACAAAGAGCGTTTAAACAATTTGATTTGGATACATAATAACTTAGCGAGTGGATCCACTAACATACTTTATGTGGACGATAATGAATATATTGCCAGAAGAAACGGAAAAAACGCAGCTGGTTTAGTGGTTTATATTAATAACACTACTTCTTGGAAAGAACGATGGATTGAAACTAATTGGTACAGTAAAACCATAAAAGACTATACTGGACATTCAAGCTGGCAACCCGTAACACAATCAGACAAATGGGTAAAAATTCAAGCGCCACCTAAAAGTTATTCTGTTTGGTCAGTTAAATAAAATTATTGAGTTAGTCATTTTTATATTCTGTATATTATTATCAATAAAATTAAGTGATATAGAACTGGACTTCCTATATTAGATTGGACAATTAAGTTGCGAGATTAAAAATTATAAATTTAGCTTTGAGTCATAAAAAAAGAAACAGAAATTACAATTTATAATTAGTGCTGTTTCGTTAAAAAATGTTCAATCCTTTAAAAGGATATTAAATATAGTCCACCCTAAAATAGGTGCATATCGCTATAAGAAATGCAAAAAGAAGCTTTGTGGGAACCTATCACAAAATCAAGAAGAAAAATTTGCAATTATACCTAAATGAGTTTGTGTATAAACTTAATCGTAAATATTTTGGATAGTGAATCTTTGATAGACTTGTAATAGCAAGTATTACAGCTATTGGACATTAAACGGATATATCCTAATTTAAATAAAAACTATGATTGAATTAAAACCTGTATTCCTTAGGATATTATTTATAATGGTTTGCTTCCAAGCCAAAAGCCAAAGCGGAAATTTCAAAACCTATAATCAAAATGACCATGAATTAATATTTGAGTCGGATTCTGGTAATAAATTAAGATTTCAATTTTACTCTGAAAAAATCATCAGGATACATTGGATTAAAAAGGGTGAAGACTTTTTTCCAAATAATCACTACGAAACCGTAGTTGACCATACACTCTCAGGATCATACACTATAGAAGATAAAACAGATGTTTTTGAAATTACTGTTGGACAAAAAAAAGAGATGCGTATTGTACTTAAAAAAAATCCAATGCGATATAAAATACTTACATAAGATTGTGTTTCACCTTTATTGGAAGAAAATAAAGGAATTGTTTGGGACAATCAGAAAATAAGCAATAATTTTTATGTTGACATTACTGAACATTTTTACGGGCTAGGGCATCAAGCATATGGAATGGTTGAATCTATTGATTTAAAGGGAAAAACAGTAAGTTCCAATTATGGAGAAGGTCGTAATGATTGGAGTGCACAAGAAGTTCAGAACTAAAAATGAAAAAAGAACAACTGCAATTTCTTTCACACAGTCATCTTTTTCTTTGAATATTGAAGCAGCTAATGGTAATTATAAAAATGCAGTTCCCGAACGGTCATACCAAATTGTTTTTCACGGCCTTTCTAAACCAGTTTGTTTTGAAGTAAATGGTAAAAAAAATAAATACTGAAACCAAAAAACACAATCTCGCTAAAGAAGCTGCGCTATGGGATGAGAATAAAAAAATCCTTTCTATTATTATTAAAAAAACACCTGTCACAAAAACGATTAAACTAAAACAGTTAGCTGATTGTTTGAAATGATATTTTTTATTGATTAAAAGCTTGTTTTTTTTGGTTTTATTAAAGAAAAAAAAAATAACAAAATTAAACTGTTCACTTATGCAAAAATTATTAATTGTTTTATTGTTTTCAGTTGTATTTATTTCTGGAACAAATATCGTTAATGCACAATACACAAATGCAAGCAAATGGCCAGCAGGAATTTCATATGAAATATTTGTTCAATCCTTTTGTGATTCAGACGGAGATGGTAAAGGAGACATCAAAGGGATGACATCAAAATTAGATTATTTAAAAGACTTAGGTATAGAAGCAGTATGGCTAATGCCAATGAACCCCTCTCCTTCCTATCATAAATACGACGTAACAGATTATTATGGCATTCATCCAGATTATGGAACAACTGCTGATTTTAAAAATTTTGTAAATGAAGCACATCGGAGAAACATCAAAGTTGTGATTGATATGGTTCTGAACCATTGCTCTAATCAACACCCTTGGTTTGTAGATGCGGCTAAAAATGAAGATAGCCCTTACCGTGATTATTTTGTATGGACACATAAAGACGATCCACAGGTAAAAGTTTTTGTAGATAAAATAAACGAAGATTCAAGAAACCGAAACCGATGGAATAAAGTAGAAGAAAGCGACTATCTTTATTACAGTTATTTTGGTTCTCATATGCCCGACCTTAACTATGACAGCCCAAAATTAAGAGAAGAAATTTTTAAAATAGGACACTACTGGCTAACAAAAATGGGAATAGATGGTTTCAGACTAGATGCGGCCAGACATATTTTCCCTGAAGAAAGGGCCAAAGAAAGTCAAGCCTGGTGGGTCTATTTTTTAAATGAGATGCAAAAAATAAAAAAAGATGTATATCTAGTGGGTGAAGTATGGGCTCCATTTGATCAAGTGGCACCTTACCTTAAAGGTATTCCCGCATTATTCAATTTTGATCTAGCTTCTGCCATTAAAAAAGCCGTGAACGAAGAACAATCTGACTCCTTGTTAATTAAACAAAAAAAAATTGAAGAATACTACACGACAGTGAACCCTAAATTTATTGATGCAACTTTTCTAACAAATCATGATCAAGACCGTATGATGAGTTCAGTAGATAATAATATAAACAAAGCAAAGATGGGAGCTGCCTTGTTACTTACTTTGCCAGGCTCACCATATTTATACTACGGTGAAGAAATTGGCATGAGAGGGAAAGAACCTGATGAGTATATTCGTGAACCTTTTTTGTGGGATGATATAAAAAACGACAAAAACCGTACTACATGGATTAAGCCACTTTATAACAGCGATAGTACTATTGAGCCCTTGGCTAAACAGTTGAAAGATAAAAACTCACTCGTTAATTATTATAAATCTTTTATAGCATTGCGAAACAATAGCAAAGCATTAACCTTTGGAGAATTAACCCCTATTGATTTAGGTAAGTCAGAACTTTGTGCTTTTCAAAGAAACTTTGAAGATGAAAATTTATTAGTAATTCATAATCTATCTCAAACAGCAATAAATATCAGCCTTTTGGAAAGTTTAAAAGAATATGATATGGTCATTTTTGAAACAAAAGGCAGCAATCTAAAAAAGAATGCTCTTCATTTGGCTTCATATAGCACACTAGTGCTAAAAAAATAATCCTTTTTAAACCCAATTTCTTTTTAAGCATGGTAAATTCAATTTCCAGAGAAAAAAAAATAATCCTAGTTCTATTGTTTTTGATAAATATTTCTGTTGATATGTATGCCCAAAAAAATATTGACAGTAATTATTACAAGGCTCTAAAGTACACCCATGATTTAAATTTACCTGATTGGGGGCCTTACACAAAAAAGTATATTGGGGTTTCACATATCCCTGATATAAAAAAGGGAATTCGGTTTGACCTAAGTGTTTTTCCGGGTTTTTACAGAAGAAAGGTTGAGTTGCCCAGTGCGTTGTACGAATCTGGATTTCACCCGTGGGAAGCCGCTCCAAATCTTGAATACTTTTCATTTAGACATGAATTGGAATGGAAGGACCAGGTTTATACAGACATCTCATATTCTGAGTGGGATAAAAAATCCAGGCTTATCCGCATTAATTGTGTTAACAATACCAACCTACCTCAAAGTATAGTTTTGCATATGATGGCATCCATTAATTTTCCATCCATTAAGGAATATGATCCCGATACCCCTTTAGAATACAGTACCATACAATTACCAAAAAATACACATTGGATTGACGCTTTGGATTATACCAAAATTAAATTTGCCCAACCAGACCCTACCGATCATCTGGTATATGATGGAAAATTAAGAGGAGAGATTAGAGAGCATGGGTTAGTGAACGGTTCTGGAATAGGAAGCGGATTTGGCAATCAAATTGGCGACCGGATTGAATATGAATTTAACGTAACAGAAGGGTTGGAAGATGCTGTGTTATTGATTCGCTATAAAACGGAAAAAGATCGTTCTACCACACTTCAGCTTTCCGGTATAAGTAATGAAGAAATAGTATTAAATGGCAATGCAGATTTTTCAATAAAACAAATCAGTTTAAACCAACTTAAAACCGGTAATCACCATTTATCTATAGTTTCAAAAGGAAATGCACCAATTATTTTAGATGGTTTTATAATAATTGATAAAAATGAAATAGATTCTGTCAAAATAGAACCTGTAAACTGGGACTATATTCCTGAAATATTAAATGGTCCCTTAAAAAACTCTATAATACTCAAATATAAAAACACTGATAATTATTATGGGCTTTATTGGGATTATCCAGATTTCGATATAAGGGAATGGTTTTACAAAAATTTAGGGGATGGCTTTAGAAAAGAAGTGAACGGTCATACTAAAAGTAAGTTTTATGATGGCACCAAAGGGCATTACACCAACGCTTTTTTAAGGCCTATAAACATGAAACCTAATTCTTCTTTAAATATTTATGGATTAATTTGCTCTGGTAGTTTACAGGACGTTGAATACAGATTAAAAAATGTAAATAAAGACAGTTTTGAATTAGTTTATAATAAGGCTAGAGAGAATCTTGTAAACAAGGAAATTGTTCCTGCAGGAGAAAAATACCTATTTAGCCAAAAACGTATGGAAGCCAATACTATTACAAATATTGTTTATCCTGTTTACACACAACGTCAATACATAAAACATCATGCCCCTGGACGTTGGTGGGACTCCTTATATACTTGGGATGCTGGATTTATCGGTATTGGTCTAAGCCAACTCAATATTCAACGAGGCATTGAAAACTTAAACTCCTATCTTAATGAAACCGATGAACAATCAGCTTTTATCCACCATGGCACTCCATTGCCAGTTCAACATTATTTATATCAGGAACTTTGGAACAAAACGCAGTCAAAAGAGTTTTTGGAAAATTACTATCCTAAATTAAAACGATACTATAACTTTTTGGCTGGTCATATTCCTGGGTCAACAACCAGAAACCTACAATCGGGTTTGATACGCACTTGGGATTATTTTTACAATTCTGGTGGATGGGATGACTACCCTCCTCAACGTTTTGTACATCAAAACAAGCTTGAGCACAGCGTGACTCCTGTTATTAATACTGCACACCAAATACGAATCGCAAAAATTTTGAAAATGACTGCTACCTATCTCAATCTAAAAGACGATATTATTGTGTACAATAATGATATTCATCAATTGAGCAAAGCATTGCAAGATTATTCCTGGGACGAAAAATCAGGTTATTTTGGTTATGTTGTACACAATGAAAAAGGAGAGCCGATACATATCTTAAAATACAACGACACCACTAATTTTAATAGAGGTATGGATGGAGCGTCGCCATTGATTTCTGGAATTTGCTCCCCAGAACAGAAAAAAATTCTGTTAAATCATTTAAAAACAAAAGGCGAATTATGGTCCGAGGTAGGGCTATCAGCTGTGGATCAGTCCACCCCCTATTACACTAAAAATGGTTATTGGAATGGCACCGTTTGGATGCCTCATCAATGGTTTTTCTGGAAAACCATGCTTGACTTGGGTGAGGCAGATTTTGCCTTTAAAATAGCCAGTAAAGCTCTTGACGTTTGGAAAAGAGAGGTAGAGAGCACCTATAATTGCTTTGAGCATTTTGTGATTGAAACGGGCAGAGGTGCTGGGTGGCACCAGTTTAGTGGATTGTCTAACCCAATCCTTTCCTGGTTTAATGCTTATTACGTTGTAGGTTCATTTACCACAGGTTTTAATATATGGGTACAGGATAAAAAATTTAACGAAGACCATAGTTCATTTTTTGCAACACTGAAGGTATTTGATGATAAAAACAGTTCGTTTTCTGTTATTGCATGTATGAACCCAAAAAACAATTATCAAGTTTACTGGAATGATAAATTACTAACAGATTATAAAACACTTTATAAAGGTGTTCTTAGCATTAACATAACTACGTCTGAAAAAGAAGCCGTTTTAAAAATTGTAAAAGCCAACTAATGATGACTGATTAATTACCATCAGTAACTAATCAGTCTGTAGTTTGTAAATCAAATTTAGCGTTAAGAGCTAAGGCTTCCAAGACATTTAATTGAATTATATCCTTGTTTATTTGGTTTTTGGGAAATCAAAAAAGAAACTTTAGGTAATTAGAAACCTTATATTGATCGAATGCAAAGTTTTGTACTTTTATTCCAAATATTTCAACTTCTTCCCGGGCCGTATTTATTGCCATTAGCGGTGCTTTCCAAAAAATATTTTCTTCATTAAAATCAGGAATTAAAGTTGTGATCTTGAGATTTTTATTCAAGGCCAGTGAGCTTGCAATTATGTTAATTTTAAAATTATTCTTTTTTAGGAGTAGTTTTTCTCCCCTTCAGTTTTTTTAGAAACCCCACCTCGATTATGAAGCCCTGTATACTGTTCCCGTAGATACATTGGCTTCCTTTGCGATATCTTAAATTGTTTTCAATTTATAGGCTTTTTTTATTCTGTAAATATAATTTTTTAATTTTAATTAGTGTGCGGACACGAAATAATTAAAAACTCATCGAAAAAATCAATATAAAGTCGATTTGTCAAATAATATCTTTAGTTTTGTGTGCGGACACGGAATTAATTTATTTAAAGGATAATTTAAAATGTTTTGTCAATTAGATATTTTCAGAATAGTGTGTGCACCCTATTGTATTTTATTAAGGTGACGGCAATATATTGGCACATAAAATCATGTAATAATTTATGTGTCAATTTAATAGTCATTCATCTATTATCTATAGTCTTTCGTCCGGTTAATAGATTAATCTTAACCTGGATGTTATGGACCATAAAATATTAATTAATCATAAAAACACACTAAGATGAAATTGACTGTGAAAGTTTGCACCATCAAATTATTGATACTTTTGATCTTACCCTTATTTTCCGGATGTTCAGAATCCCAAAAAGACAAGACCCCGTGGGTTAGTTTGTTTGATGGTAAAACCTTAGACGGCTGGACCATTAAAGGAGGCAATGCCCTGTATGAAGTAAAAGATGGGACCATTGTGGGAACCACTGTAAGCAATACCCCAAATACTTTTTTAACAACCGATAAAATGTACAGGGACTTTATCCTGGAGTTGGATTATAAAGTAGATCCATCAATGAATTCCGGTATCCAGATTAGAAGCAACAGCCTTCCGGATTATAGGGAAGGAGTGGTTCATGGATATCAGATTGAAATTGATCCCTCTGAAAGGGCTTGGAGTGCAGGTATTTACGATGAACAAAGGAGAGGTTGGTTATTTCCTCTTACCGGTAACAAGAAGGCTCAGGAAGCTTTTAAACAAAATGAATGGAACAATTACCGGATAGAGGTCATAGGCGACACCATTAAAACCTGGATCAATGGTGTGCCGGCGGCACATCTGATAGACGACGAAACTGCATCCGGGTTTATCGCTTTGCAAGTACACGCCCTGCAAGAAGGTCAAAAAGCGGGAACGCAAATCATGTGGAAAAACATAAAAGTACTGACCAAAGACCTGAATAAATATACCAGGGAGACACCTGTAAAACCTGTAATCACTAAAAACAGGTTGACTATAGACGAAGAAAAAAATGGTTGGAAATTGCTTTGGGATGGA
Source organism: Flavobacteriaceae bacterium (assembly GCA_024635765.1). Taxonomy (GTDB): domain Bacteria; phylum Bacteroidota; class Bacteroidia; order Flavobacteriales; family Flavobacteriaceae; genus JBPOFM01. The sequence goes on from JAGXIE010000040.1 coordinate 22,571, forward strand.
AAAACAACTGATGGCTGGCGAGGTGCCAAATTGGATGAATTCCCTGAACAAGGATGGCAAATAGAAAACGGGGAACTCACCGTTTTAGCATCCGACGGAGCAGAAGCAGCGGCAGGCGGTGATATCGTAACCACCGAATTATATGGCGATTTTGAACTCCGGGTCGATTTCAAAATAACAAAAGGGGCCAACAGCGGCATTAAATACTATGTGGATACCGATATCAATAAAGGCCCTGGCTCTTCTATTGGCCTGGAATACCAGATCCTGGACGATGAAAACCATCCTGATGCGAAACTTGGAAACCACGAAGGAAGCAGGACAATGGCCTCGTTATACGATTTAATCAAAGCAGATCCAAACAAGCCGGTGAATCCTGTTGGGCAATGGAACAGTGCCTACATCATTTCAAAAAACAACCATGTTGAACATTGGCTAAATGGCGTAAAAGTTTTGGAGTACGAACGAAAAAGCCCCGAATTCCGAAAATTGGTTTCGGAAAGCAAATATGTCGAATGGCCTAACTTTGGGGAAGCAGAAAAAGGGCACATCCTTCTGCAAGACCATGGAAATCATGTGTCTTTCAGAAACGTAAAAATAAAATCACTTTAAACTCAATTTAAAATGACCACAAGAAGAAATTTTATCGCGAAAACAATTTTGGGAAGTGCCGCAGTTGCAATGAGCAGTTCCGTAATGGGAATGCCGGCCAGCAGTTATCGCCGGATAATCGGTGCCAACGACAGGGTAAATGTGGCCATTGCAGGCCTTGGGCGAAGGTTGGGTGCTTATTATGAACCAATTGCTAAAAAGGAGGCCAATGTTAATTTGTTGTATTTGTGCGATGTTATGGAAAGTCAGCGCACACAAGCATTACGAACATTTTCGGAACATATAGATTATAAACCGAAATTGGAAAATGACATTCGAAAAGTGATTGAAGATCCAAAAGTAGATGCCCTGATTAATGCTACGCCGGACCATTGGCATACACCGGGCTCTATATTGGCCTTACATGCCGGAAAAAATGTATATGTTGAAAAACCCTGCAGTCACAACATGAATGAAAACGAACTGCTGGTCCAGGCTTCCAAAAAATATAACAAAGTAGTGCAAATGGGCAACCAGCAGCGATCTTCGGACCACACTATCGAAATAATTAAAGAAATCCATAACGGAATAATTGGTACACCTTATAAAGCCGTAGCTTTTTATACCAACGCCCGGGGGGAGGTACCAATTCAAAAAGGAACTCCTGTTCCACAGGGGTTGGATTGGGACTTGTGGCAGGGACCCGCGCCGAGACGTGATTACACCCAAGAAACCTGGGATTATAACTGGCACTGGTACGGCTGGGAATATGGAACTGCGGAAGCTGGTAATAACGGAACTCATGAACTGGACGTAGCACGTTGGGCCTTGAATGTCGATTTCCCCCTTCATGTTGAGGTTGAATCCGGCAAACGGCATTTTGCCAATGATGGGTGGGAGATGTACGACACCATGGACGCCACTTTTCGTTTTTCGGGTGATAAAATCATAAAATGGGATGGCAAAAGCCGGAATGGGTATGATACCTACGGTGGTGATGGCCGGGGCACCATTATTTATGGTAGTGAAGGCTCTGTTTTTGTCAACCGGGAAAAATATATACTTTATGACAGAAGCGGAAAAATAATTAAATCCAGTGAGTCTGAATCCAGCGAAGGGGGAACCGCTTTGGGTGGTGGAGGCGATATGTCAACCACACACATGATGAACTTCTTCGATGCCATACGTGGGAAAGCAAAACTGAATGCGCCTATCGAGGATGCAAGTATCAGCATGGCGATGGTACATTATTCAAATATTGCCTCCCGAATTGGAAAAGGATTCGCAATTGACGATAAAACCGGGAGTATGTTTGACCGTGATGCCATGAAACTTTGGAGCCGTAGTTATGCACCGGGATGGGAACCTAAATTATAAAAAATGAAACATCCAAGGAATAAAATTTCTAACATAAGAAAATGATTATATGGATGTTACATATGTCCTCTAAAACAATAATAAACACATTATGAAAAGAAGGGATTTTGTTATAAAAGGAAGCTTGGGATCATTAGCATTGGCAGCTTCTACCTCTGTTTTAGGAAATTTTATTTCCTTTAATGGAGCTAATGATGCTATTAATATTGGGGTAATTGGAACAGGAGACAGAGGAGGCGGACTCATTCCAATTTTAAATCATCTGGATGGAATCAATGTCACAGCTTGTTGCGATGTGTTGCCTTTTAGATTGGAAAACGGTTTGGCAAAAGCAGGGAACAATCCCAAGGCTTATGTCGATTATCGTAAACTATTGGATAATAAAGATATTGATGCTGTTTTAATTGCGACCCCGTTTAATACTCATTCCCAAATTGCTGTGGATAGCATTGACGCCGGGAAACATGTGTATGCTGAAAAAACGATGGCCAAAGGATTTTCCGGAATCAATTCCTTGGTGCAAAAATCATCTCAATCTTCTCAAATATTCCAAACCGGGCATCAATACCACAGTTCACGACTGTATAATCATGTGGTGAAATTGATAAAAAATGGGGAGATTGGAAAAATAACTGCATTTAAATGTCAGTGGAACCGCAACGGTAACTGGAGACGTCCGGTACCTCAACCAAATATGGAAAGGGCCATCAACTGGAGGATGTACAGGGAATACTCTGGCGGACTTGTTGCTGAGCTATGCTCCCATCAAATTGATTTTGTGAACTGGGTATTGAATGCCATGCCGGAAAAAGTCATGGGTGTAGGAGGGGTAGATTATTGGAAGGATGGTCGGGAAACCTTTGACAACATTCATCTTATTTATAGTTATCCCGATGGGGTAAAAGCAACATTCACCTGCCTGACAAGCAATTCCTTGGATGACTACAAAATCAAGGTGATGGGAGATAAGGGAACAATTATACTGGATTATGAAAAAGCCTGGATTTATCCCGAAGCAAATTACAAAAAGGAATTGGGGAATGTAGATGGTGTTTCCGGGGCAACAAAACAGTGGGAACAGGGAAAGGGAATTCCTATTGAAGTTGAACATGCCGAACCAAGTAAACAGGCATTATTGGATTTCAGGGATGGTATTTTGACCAATACAACACCTAAATCCAATGTTATAACCGGGGCCGCAACAGCTATTTGTGTCCAAATGGGCCTGGATGCTATGTACAACGATCAAATTGTGAAATGGAACCACGAATTTGATAATTTGAACCCCTTGTAGGATTAATATCTGAATGAAGCGAATTTATTTTCCAGAAATCAAAATGTCCAAAAATTAAATTTGGAGTGTGCGCTAATATTTTAAGCAAATAAAATGAAAAATTTGAAATATGTAAGGTTGTCAATATGTGCCCTTTTATTCACGTGCTTTTCCTCTGCTCAATCTAATTTCAGTTTTGAAATGGATCATAATGCATTCCTTGTACAAGATCTTGAGGTTGCATCCGAATTCTATATGGATATTTTAGGTTTGAAAGAAATATCCAACGGTGGACTTCCTTCCCACATTCGCTGGTTTCAGCTCAATGATAAAGTGCAGGTTCATTTAAGTGAAAGCGGGGATGATATTCAAAAGAAAAAAGGAGTACACTTAGCTATTAAAACCCAAAATCTGGAAGGGTTCATCACCTTCCTGGATGCAAAAAATATTCATTGGGAAAATTGGCCAGGTGAAAAAAGTGCGACCCGAATCCGCCCCGATGGGGTAAAACAAATTTATATAAGGGATCCCGATGGTTACTGGATAGAAATAAATGATAATGGGTTGTAATATCTTGAATAACTATCCCAGGAAGATTAAATTTTCAAAGTCGGTAACATATAATAGCAGATAGCTGTTTATCAAAATAAAAGGTCAAAAAAATTAAGTGTTTATAGAGGTTACCGTTCTACAAAACAGGTGCTTGCTGGGGCCAATTTGAGAATGGAGTGAAATGTGAAATAAGAAACAACCGATCTAGATGATAATTTCAGCATATTCAACAACATTGATATATTTTAAAAAATGAGTAAAGTAATAGTAATAACAGGAGCAGGCGGGGTTTTATGCAGCAGTTTGGCAAAAGCCCTTGCAAAGGCAGGTCATAAAATAGCTGTCTTGGATTTAAGAATTGAAGCCGCAAATAAAGTAGCTGATGAAATTAATGTAGCAGGTGGAAAAGCGATTGGTGTATCTGCTAATGTTTTGAAAAGAGAATCTCTGGACGCAGCAAAAGAAGAAGTGAATAATTTATTAGGGAGTTGTGATATATTAATCAATGGAGCTGGAGGAAATCACCCATTAGGAACTACAACAAATTCTTATTTGTTAGAGGAAGATCTAACAAATGAATCCAATGATTTTAAATCGTTTTTTGATTTAGATCCTGAAGGAATTAAATTTGTGTTCGATCTAAATTTTATTGGCACCTTATTGCCAATACAAGTTTTTGCAAAGGATATGATAGGAAAAAAAGGATGTAGTATTTTGAATATTTCTTCAATGAATTCATTTACGCCTTTAACAAAAATTCCGGCTTATAGCGCGGCAAAAGCAGCAGTTTCAAATTTCACTCAATGGCTTGCAGTTCATTTTTCAAAAGTTGGGATAAGGGTAAATGCTTTGGCACCGGGATTTTTTATTACCGATCAAAATAGAACTTTGCTAACAACCAAAAGTGGGGATTTAACACCAAGAGGAAGCACCATAATCGAGCAGACACCGATGGGTAGATTTGGAGAGCCTGAGGATTTAATTGGCACTACATTGTGGCTATGTGGAGATGGTTCCTCTTTTGTTACAGGGGTCGTTATACCAATTGATGGCGGATTTAGTGCTTTTAGTGGAGTTTAAAAAAATATAACATACTTATTATGAGTTTATTTCTCGAAAAAACCTGGAGATGGTATGGACCTGGCGATCCTGTTTCTCTTTTAGATATTAAACAAGCCGGTGCTACCGGAATTGTTACAGCACTACATCATATTCCAAATGGAGAGCTTTGGACAATGGCAGAAATAAAAAAACGCAAAGAAATTATTGAACAATCCGGGCTTACCTGGTCGGTTGTTGAAAGCGTTCCTATTCATGAGGATATTAAGACCCGGTCAGGTGACTTTAGAATCTTTATAGAAAATTATAAGCAAAGTATTTTGAATTTGGGAGTCTGTGGTATAGATACAGTTTGCTATAATTTTATGCCGGTTTTGGATTGGACCCGTACAAATTTGGATTATGAAATGGAAGATGGGTCCAGAGCTCTAAGATTTGATGTAACAGCATTTACTGTTTTTGAGTTGTTCTTATTAAAAAGGCCCGGTGCTGAAGAAAATTATTCGGAGCAACAAATCGATAGGGCCAAGGGAATGCTAGAAAAAATGAGCAGTCCGGAAAAACAAATTCTTATAAATAATATTATTGCAGGATTACCTGGTGCTGAAGAGGGGTATACACTTGAGGAATTCAACACTATTTTGGCAACATACAATTCTATAGGAGCTAAAGAATTGAAAGAAAACCTTTTTTATTTTTTAGAACAAATAATTCCAGCCGCTGAAAAAGGTGGAGTTTTAATGTGTATACATCCGGATGATCCTCCTTTTCCAATTTTGGGTTTACCAAGAGTAGTGAGTACAGAACAAGATATTTTAGATATATACAAGGCGGTGGATAGTCCTAATAATGGATTGACATTTTGTACAGGTTCATTCGGAGTTCGTCCGGATAATGATTTGCCGGGAATGGTAGAGCGTTTAGGGGAAAGAATTCATTTTATTCATTTAAGAAGTACACAAAGGGATGCCCTCGGTAACTTTCACGAGGCAAACCATCTTGAAGGAGATGTGGATATGTTTGGTGTCATGAAAGCATTAATATCCGAACAGGAAAAAAGAAAAGTTGCTGGTAGAAAAGATCTAAGAATGCCAATGCGCCCGGATCATGGGCATCAAATGTTAGATGATTTACTTAAAAAAACCAACTCGGGTTATTCCGCAATCGGCAGATTGAGGGGCTTAGCCGAATTGAGAGGATTGGAACTTGGAATTTCTAAAAGTTTAAAATTATGAATAAACTCAACTCAAAAAAATTTATTACTGAAAATTTTTTATTGAATTCTAAAGAAGCTGAAATTTTGTTTCATGAATACGCAAAAGACCTGCCGATTATTGACTATCACAGTCATTTGTCTGCCAAACAAATTGCAGAAAATAAACCTATCGGAAATATCACTGAAGCTTGGTTGAGTGGAGATCATTACAAATGGCGAGGTATGCGAGCTAATGGGATTGATGAACAATACATCACGGGAACTGCATCTTTAGAAGAAAAATTCAGCAAATGGGCAGAAACCGTTCCATATACATTGAGAAATCCATTATTTCATTGGACCCAATTAGAATTGAAACGTTATTTTGATATAGATACAATTCTACAGCCAAGTTCCGCAAAAGAGATTTACAACAAAATGAATGATGTTTTAGCATTAAAAACACCGGCGCAGCTTTTGGAACAAATGAAGGTGGAAGTAGTGTGTACAACAGACGACCCTGCAGATGACCTTTATTATCATCGGCAAATTGCTAAAGGAGATTTTTATACAAAAGTTCTTCCAACTTTTCGATCAGATAGATTATTTATGATCGAACAACCCGATTTTATAAGTTACTTAAAAGATTTGGAGGCCTGTATTGAATTTTCTATAGGTAGTTTTCCTGGTTTATTAAGAGCAATCGATTATAGAATAGAATTTTTTCATCAGAATGGTTGTCGTTTATCTGATTTTGGAATAAGCGGTGCTCACTCAATAGTAGATTTCACAATCGATGAAATAATATTTATTTTCGATAGATATTTAAATGGACATGAACTTTCTCCTTTGGAAATAAGCAAATACAAATCAAGTATTTTTCTTCATTTGGGGAAAAAATACCATGAGAAGAATTGGGTTCAACAATTTCATTTAGGATCAATTAGGAATAACAACAGTCGTTTGCAAGCATTATTAGGTTCAGATGTAGGTTGCGATTCTATAGGGGACTTTCCAATGGCAATTTTTATGTCAAAACTTTTTAACCAACTCGATCGCAATGATCAATTGGCAAAAACCATTACCTATAATTTAAACCCTTCACAAAATGAAGTTTTTGCAACCATGATGGGAAATTTTAATACCGGTGGTATTCCAGGGAAAATGCAATGGGGTTCCAGCTGGTGGTTTTTGGATCAAAAAGATGGTATGGAAAAACAATTGAATACACTTTCAAACATCGGATTGTTAAGTAGATTTGTAGGTATGTTGACGGATAGTCGTAGTTTTTTATCGTTTCCTAGACACGAATATTTTAGAAGAATTTTGTGCGATCTGATTGCGGAAGATTTAAAGAAGGGATTAGTTCCGGATGACATTTCCTTTCTTGGAAATATGATACAGAATATTTGCTACAACAATGCGGTAGATTATTTTGATTTTAATTAAAAATACATGAAATATAAAGCTATCATAATATTGTTTATTTTGATTGGGTTTGGCTCATGTAAAAAGGATTTAAAATCAAAGGTACTTTATTTAGCCCATGGGCTGCCTCAAACACATCCAGCACATAAAGGGTTTTTAGCTTTTCAAAATGCATTAGAAAGAAAATCTGCGGGAAAATTGAAAATTAAAATCTTTTCAGATGGGCAGTTAGGTTCAGAACGGGAGGTATTAGAGTTATTACAAATCGGGAGTATTGCAATGACGAAGGTAAGTACAGCGACCTTGTCCAATTTCGTGCCTGAATATCAAGTATTAGGTATCCCTTATTTGTTTCGTGATAAGGAGCATTTGTCCAAGGTTTTAGAAGGGGAAATTGGGAAGTCGTTATTAGAAAAGGGTAGTAAATTTTGGCTCCGGGGTCTTTGCTTTTATGATGCTGGAAGTAGAAGTTTTTATACGAAAACAAAAGCGATTCGAATTCCGAATGATTTAAAAGGACTTAAAATTAGAGTGATGAACAACCAAATGTCAATTAAGATGGTAAATGCTTTAGGCGGTTCTGCTACTCCAATGGCTTTAGGGGAGTTATACACCGCTCTCCAGCAAGGTGTAGTTGATGGAGCGGAAAATAATCCGCCATCATTTGTGTCAACTCAACATTATGAAGTGTGCAAATATTATACTATAGATGAACATTCTTCTGTTCCGGATGTGTTATTGGTAAGTACAAAATATTGGGAAAAATTATCTGATCAAGAAAAGAGATGGTTACAAGAGGCGGCTGATGAATCTTCAATAGACCAAAAGCGATTTTGGCAAGAATCTGTAACTGAATCTATAAAAATAGCCAAGGCTTCTGGGGTGGAAATTATTTTTCCCGATAAATCTTTATTTAAAGATAAGTCAAAATCGGTATTAGAAGAATTTGAAAAAGAATATCCTAGAATGTCTGAATTAGTAAATCAAATAAAGGCTCAATAGTTATGAAAAATGCTGACATTGTTTTTAATAAAATTAACAGAGTTTTAGAGGTTTCTTTAGTCATCATTTTTGCACTTTTAGTGATAGATGTTTTATGGCAAGTTTTTTCCAGATATATTTTAAACATTTCTTTCTCTTTTACAGAGGAGTTTGCTCGTTTTTCATTGATTTGGTTATCAATTTTAGGAGCAGCATATCTCAATGCTAAGAGAGAACATTTATCAATGGATTTTATATACAGAAAATTATCTTCAGATAACAAAAGGAAGATATCCATACTAATAGAGATATTCATCTTTTTATTTGCATTCCTGGTAATGGTTATTGGAGGATTAAATTTAGTGTATATAACCCTGCACTTAGAACAAATTTCGGGCACATTACGTATTCCGCTGGGTTATGTATATGCTATCCTGCCATTTAGCGGATTACTTATTTCATGGTTTTCTATTTATCATATTTCAAAAATTTATAAAAACCAAATAAAGGATTAACTATGAGTATTGAAGTCGTTACTATATTAGTATTATTTGTTAGTTTTTTTATTCTTTTAATGCTAAAAGTACCTGTTGCTTATAGTATTGGAATTTCAACAACTATTAGTTTATTATTGAATATTGACAGAATGCCTGGTTTAACTACCATAGCACAGCGTATGACTACCGGAATTGATAGTTTTGCATTATTGGCAATTCCGTTTTTTGTTTTTGCAGGTGAAATTATGAAACGCGGCGGTATTGCAAATAGGCTTATAAATTTTGCTAAATCATTAGTAGCAAGCCTTCCCGGTGGATTGGCTTACGTTAACGTCCTGGCGTCTATGCTATTTGGTGCAATTTCTGGTTCAGCCATTGCGGCAACATCTGCAATAGGGAGTATTATGACAGACAGAATGGAAGATGATGGCTATCCTAGGGAATTTAGCGCATCCGTAAATATTACATCTTCAACTACTGGCTTATTAATTCCTCCCAGTAATATTTTAATTGTTTACGCATTGGCAAGTGGAGGTACAGCATCTGTAGCAGCATTATTTATTGCGGGCTATTTACCAGGAATTTTATTAGGGGTTGCTTTAATGGGATATATAGGCTTTGTTGCGATTAGAAAAAATTTTGCCAAAGGGGAAAGAACACCAATTATTGAAATATGGATCTATTTTAGAAAAGCATTTTTCAGTCTTCTTTTATTGTTAATTGTAGTTGGGGGTATTATTGCGGGGATATTCACTGCTACCGAAGCATCAGCAATTGCAGTTTTATATGCTGGTATTCTGGCGTTAATTTATGGAAATATGACGGTAAAAGATTTTCCTGACATATTATTGGTTAGTGCAAAAACTACTGCGGTGGTCATGTTCTTGATTTGTACCTCAATGGCAATGTCCTGGTTGTTTTCTTTTGAAAGTATTCCTGAATTAATGAGTAGTTTTCTGTTGGAACAGTTCAGTAACAAGTTTGTTATATTTTTAATCATTAATGTTATTTTACTGGTAATAGGAACTTTTATGGATATTACCCCAGCAGTTTTAATTTTTACTCCAATTTTCTTACCGGTTGTTACTGCCTTAGGAATGCATCCAGTGCATTTTGGAATTGTAATAGTTCTTAATTTATGTATTGGTTTATGCACACCACCGGTTGGAACAGTTCTTTTTGTTGGTAGTGGAGTGGCTAAAGTATCTGTATCTCAGGTTATTAAACCATTACTCCCGTTTTTAGCGATTATGATAATTGTATTACTGTTAGTTGTTTATATTCCTGAAATATCAATGTTTTTGCCAAAATTATTTAATTTATAAACATTATATACAATGAAAAGAGTAGTAAGCTTTGGAGAGATCATGTTAAGATTATCGCCTCCAGGATTTTTGAGATTTTCCCAAACAAACAATTTTGATGTTGTTTATGGGGGTGGAGAATCCAACGTTGCGGTATCCCTTGCAAACTATGGGGTGCCGGTTGATTTTGTAACGCGTTTGCCAAAAAATGATATTGGGGAATGCGCGATGATGGAAATGCGCAAAAGGGGCGTTGGGGTTGATCAAATTGTGTATGGTGGTGACCGGTTGGGTATCTACTTTTTAGAAACCGGCGCGGTATCAAGAGGAAGTAAAGTTGTGTATGACCGGGCCCATTCGTCCATTGCCGAGATTAAATCGGGAATGATCGATTGGGAACAAGTATTTAAAGGAGTGGAATGGTTTCATTGGACGGGTATTACCCCTGCAATCTCTCAAGGAGCGGCCGATGTTTGTTTAGAGGCAGTAAAAATGGCCAGCAAATTAGGGATTACCATTTCCACCGATTTAAATTACCGGGCAAAACTTTGGAAATACGGAGTAGAGCCGGAAACCATTATGACCGAATTGACATCCTACTGTGATGTTATTTTGGGTAATGAAGAAGATGCTGAAAAACACTTCGGAATTAAACCTGAAGATCTGGATATTACAACCCAGGGACACGATGTAAAAGCTGAAGCTTTCTTATCGGTATGTCAGCAAATGATGGAGAAATTTCCACGAGCCAAAAAAGTGATTACCACATTGAGAGGTTCAATTTCTGCATCCCACAATACTTGGGCCGGGGTTTTATATGATGGAACAACAATGTTCCAATCCCCACAATACCAAATTACGGATATAGTGGATAGGGTTGGTGGAGGAGATTCATTTATGGGAGGCCTTATCTATGGATTGTTACAATATCCTGAAGACGATCAAAATGCCCTGAATTTCGCGGTAGCAGCTTCCTGTTTAAAACATACGATTAAAGGCGATGCAAACCTGGTAACAGTTGATGAAGTACAAAAATTAATGGGAGGAGATTCCTCCGGTAGGGTTGCGAGATAATATTAAAAATTTTAGGTTATGGCACAATATTCAAGATTAGAAGTAGCTTCTGTAATGCAAAAGGATGGTATGATACCATTGTTTTACCACTCGGATGTGGAAGTGGGAAAAAAAGTTTTAAAAGCCTGTTATGATGGGGGTGGACGTTTACTGGAGTTTACAAGCAGGGGTGATTTTGCTTTTGAAATCTTTGGAGAACTCAATAAATATGCTCTTAAAGAATTACCAGGAATGATCCTCGGGGTAGGGTCAATAACTGATGCGGGTTCAGCATCAATGTACATGCAACTGGGCTCAAATTTTATAATAACACCTGTTTTGCGGGAGGATATTGCAATTGTTTGTAACCGCCGTAAAGTTTTGTGGTCTCCAGGATGTGGCTCTCTTACAGAGATTGCACGTGCAGAAGAATTGGGGTGTGAGATAGTGAAATTATTTCCTGGAGGTATTTATGGTCCAGATTTTGTCAAATCCATCAAGGGACCACAACCTTGGACGAGCATAATGCCCACAGGTGGAGTTTCTACCGACAAAGAAAACCTTAAATCTTGGTTTGACGCAGGAGTCACTTGTGTTGGAATTGGATCAAATTTGATTTCCAAAAACATTTTAGATAAAAAAGATTATTTAGGGCTTGAAATGAATGTAAAGGATGTGCTTCAAATTATCCAATCCATTCGGGGGGCAATTTGAAATCACCGATTTATAGAATCTATATTGGCCCAATCTAGTATTAGCATTAAACGATGGAACAATGAAAAAATTAACACTATTATTTCTCCTTCTTGGATTTTCAGAATTCATAATTGCTCAGGAAAACTCATTATTTTCTGTGACATTCAATCACGTAGCCCGCTCCGTAAAAGAGGTCAATCGTTCGGCTGAATTTTACAAAAAAACCTTAAATTTTGAAGAGATAACCAATCGCTCAAAAAAGGAAGGAAGAAGATGGCTATCTTTAGGGAAAAGAATTACTCCTTATTGCTGCCACTAATTTAAACGAGATAGTCGTGGATAATAATAGGGTTCATTTTGCATTGACAGCACTCGGTTTTGATTTCTTTATCAAGAAGCTGGAATCAATGAATATAAAATATTTTGACTGGCAGGGAATACCTAATAAAATAAAGATTAGAGCAGATGGGGTTAAACAAATTTATTTTCAGGATCCTGATGGTTATTGGATTGAGGTAAACAGTGATATATAAGATCGGCCTGAGTGAATTTCAATTTAGGAAATCACTTTTTTTCCTGTGTCCAAGACCTTTTTGACGAAACGCTTTCCCCGCAATACGGAACATGTCTTTGGGGGAGTATCGGGATAAAGGGGAAAGTGCTGAGGAGTTGGTAGTTCTAAATATGATTTTACTGATAGGGAAGTAGGGAACTAATTATTATGAATATTAATTGGTTTCCCTTTTTTGATAAAATTTTATCACAAACCGGTTTGCCCTGAATAATCTGAAAAAGTAAATGGATTCCATATTATTTATCTTGAAATGACAAGAATTAAGGTTTCGTTTTTGTTAAAGTTTGTTAAAGGTGTCAAATTCGGTGTCAACGTTTTTTAGGGCCTTCCAAAGCCCTTTATATAGCTGGTTTTTTGAAATTTGGTTAGTTCCTCTTTCTCCGCTAAAAGCCCCGTAAACGTAATGTTTACGGGGCTTTTCTTTTTTCTTGGCGTACTATCTGGGGTGCTTTTTTCTGTTCGATCAGGAAACTTTTGGACCTTTGGCAGCCA
>JAGXIE010000198.1 GCA_024635765.1 Flavobacteriaceae bacterium
ATGAAAGCCGGAATAGTAGGATTACCAAACGTAGGAAAATCAACCTTATTCAACTGTTTGTCAAACGCAAAAGCACAAAGCGCGAACTTCCCGTTTTGTACTATTGAGCCCAACATAGGTATAGTTAACGTGCCAGACCCAAGATTGAATCGATTGGAAGAATTGGTAAAACCAGTTCGCGTACAACCAGCAACAGTTGAAATTGTAGATATTGCAGGTCTTGTAAAAGGAGCGAGTAAAGGTGAAGGTTTGGGCAATCAATTCTTGGCCAATATTCGTGAAACGGATGCTATACTTCATGTGTTGCGTTGTTTTGATAATGACAATATTGTGCATGTTGATGGTAATGTAAATCCGATACGAGATAAAGAGACAATCGACATGGAGCTCCAGTTAAAAGATTTGGAAACTGTTGATAAGAAATTGGAAAAAGTCAAGCGGGCTGCAAAAACAGGGAATAAAGAAGCCCAGAAAGAAGAAGCGGTACTTTTGAGAATAAAATCAGCTTTGGAAGCAGGAACGTCAGTAAGAGCACTTGAGTTCACTAAAGAAGATTATGAAGAGTTCGTAAAACCTGCCCAGCTCATTACAGAAAAACCAGTGATGTACGTTTGTAATGTCGATGAAGCCTCTGCTGCAAAAGGAAACGCTTACGTAGAAAAAGTAAAAGAAGCCGTCAAAGACGAAAATGCAGAAATTCTGGTGTTGGCAGTCGCTACTGAAGCTGATATTAACGAACTTGATGATTACGAAGAGCGACAAATGTTTCTTCAAGACATCGGACTGGACGAGCCAGGATCTTCAAAATTGATTCGTTCAGCTTATAAGCTATTAAAACAACAAACCTATTTTACTGCAGGTGTTAAAGAAGTTCGCGCTTGGACAGTAGATATCGGTGCCACTGCGCCACAAGCTGCTGGTGTCATTCATACCGACTTTGAAAAAGGCTTTATTCGTGCAGAAGTGATTGCTTATGATGATTTCTCAAATTTGGGAAGTGAAGCAAAAGTAAAGGAAGCCGGAAAAATGAGAGTGGAAGGGAAAAACTACATCGTAAAGAATGGTGATGTGATGCATTTCTTGTTTAATGTTTAAAAAATAAAAAACAACAATCATTGTAAGCGAATTGCGGCAATCTCATGATTGGATCTACTATGCCACTAATCATAATTCATACCGAAATCAAAGCCAAAATTAATACATGCTTTGATTTAGCACGTAATATTGATTTTCATCAAGAATCACTAAAGCATTCTAACGAAAATGCCATTGATGGCAAAACCTCTGGATTAATAGAGTTGGGAGAATCTGTCACCTGGGAAGCGACACATTTTGGCATCAAACAACGCCTTACCTCAAAAATAACAGAATTTAGCAGCCCAGATTACTTTGTGGACGAAATGGTATCAGGAGCCTTCAAATCTTTTAGGCATGAGCATTTTTTCGAGCTACAAAACAATTACACGTTGATGATTGATAAATTCTATTTTGAAAGCCCATTTGGTATTTTTGGCAAAATAGCCAATATCCTCTTCTTGGAAAGATACATGACTGCATTATTATCCAAGAGAAATGAATTGCTAAAGTTACGGGCTGAAAATTCAGTTTTATAAAATATTTTTGATTTTTTTTCAATACAAATAATTGAAACTTAAGCTTTCAGTTGATTTATGTTATTATGAAATCTTCATGCCTTCTGTCTATATCATCGAAGCTTTTCAGTTCAAAACTTTAACCCAAACGAGCGATCGTTTGTATAACGCGCCATCCCTAGCTACTATTATCAACTTTTAATCGAGCATTAACAAAGTCTATTTGTGTCATGACAGAAACATTTTTGAATTGACAACAGAATTTCAAAAACACATTTAAAATAAGCTCCGAAACAACAGCATTTATAACTTCAGGTCATTTACCTCAAGAGGGACTATAAAACTTAATAAATAATTCCTATCTTTAATTAAACATCAAAAAACAATCGTTAAATGAAATATATCCTCATATCCATAGTTACGGCAATCATTTTGTTCGTCGTATTTTATTATGTCTTCAAATTTGTTCTTATCACCTCACTGATAATCAGCGCAGCCATTATCATCCTGCCAATACTTTATTTCACTTTCAAATCAAAAAGCGACTAATAATCAAAGGTAAAACGACATTTTTCAAAAGCTAGTAGCCGTTAGCCAACAACTAACAACCAATTGTTAATTACTTTACCCAACACGGGTTTTATCTTTTATGCTATAATGTTATATTAGCGTCCTATCTAAAAATTCATACATTTTCAATGACTCAAGAAACTGCATATACAGAAGACAACATACGCTCCCTCGATTGGAAGGAACACATCCGTATGCGCCCCGGAATGTATATTGGTAAACTTGGTGATGGTTCTTCTGGTGATGATGGCATTTACATACTTCTCAAAGAGGTCTTGGACAATTCGATTGACGAATACGTCATGGGAGCAGGGAAGACTATTGAAGTTTCCATTCAAGGCAATAAAGTCATCGTGCGCGATTTTGGTCGTGGTATTCCTTTAGGAAAAGTCGTGGATGTTGTTTCCAAAATGAACACAGGAGGAAAGTATGACTCCAAGGCATTTAAGAAATCTGTGGGTTTAAATGGCGTGGGCACGAAGGCTGTTAATGCCTTATCAAATTACTTCCGAGTCGAATCAAATAGAGATGGTAAATCTGCTACTGCAGAATTCTCGCAAGGAAATTTAACCAATCAAGAAATGTTGGAGGATACGACGCGTCGCAAAGGCACTAAAGTTTCATTCATTCCAGATGAGGTTATTTTTAAAAACTATAAATACCGTAATGAGTATGTTGAAAAGATGCTCAAGAATTATGTCTATCTCAATACGGGACTTACCATCTTGTTTAATGGCGAAAAGTTTTATAGCGAGAATGGGCTTAAGGATTTATTACAAGAAAATATCACTGAATCTGATATGGCCTATCCCATTATTCATCTTCGTGGAAATGATATTGAAGTAGCCATAACACATAGTAAAACACAATACAGCGAAGAATACCATTCGTTTGTAAACGGACAGAATACCACGCAAGGAGGAACGCATCTTTTAGCGTTTCGTGAAGCATTGGTAAAGACACTTCGGGAGTTTTACGGTAAGAATTATGAAGCTGCCGATATACGAAAGTCAATTGTCTCCGCAGTATCCATTAAAGTTATGGAGCCAGTCTTTGAGAGCCAAACAAAGACCAAATTAGGTTCTACAGATATGGGAGGAAAGCTGCCAACCGTTAGAACATTTATCAACGATTTCCTTAAAACGCAACTTGACAACTATTTGCATAAAAATCCGGAAACAGCAGAACGTATCCAACGTAAAATCATGCAGGCAGAGCATGAACGTAAAGAATTGTCAGGGATTCGGAAATTAGCAAAAGACAGAGCGAAAAAAGCCAGTCTTCACAATAAAAAACTACGGGACTGTCGAGTGCATTTTGGCGATACAAAAAACGCACGAAATCTAGAGTCCACCTTGTTTATTACAGAAGGTGATTCAGCATCGGGAAGTATCACAAAATCAAGGGATGTCAATACCCAAGCTGTATTCAGTTTAAGAGGGAAACCTTTGAATTCTTATGGAATGAGTAAAAAAATTGTCTATGAGAACGAAGAATTCAATCTCCTACAAGCGGCTTTGAATATCGAAGAGTCCATTGAAGATTTACGCTATAATAATATCGTCATCGCTACTGATGCCGACGTTGATGGAATGCATATTCGATTATTGTTGATTACGTTTTTCCTTCAGTTTTTCCCAGAATTGATAAAAGAAGGTCATTTATACATTTTACAAACACCATTGTTTAGGGTAAGGAATAAAAAGGAAACCATCTATTGTTATTCAGAACAAGAGCGCCGTAATGCCATGGAAAAGTTAAAACCAAAACCTGAAATCACTCGATTTAAGGGATTAGGAGAAATTTCTCCAGACGAGTTTGTGAATTTTATTGGTGAAGATATCCGTTTGGATCCTGTAATGCTCGATAAAGATATGTCTATCGAAAACCTATTAGAATTCTACATGGGAAAAAATACACCTGATCGACAGGATTTCATTATTAATAATCTTAAAGTTGAACTAGATATTGTAGAGGAAGTCCATGAGAACTAATAATTCAAAAGTAAAAAATATGATTATTTCAGTATATTTCATACTGATAGTACTAGCTATTTTTTCGGCAATTGTTTTTAGCTCGTTTCGTCATTTAACCCCAAATCCTATCTTGACTTTTGCTTTAATAGTTCTTTTTTTTGTTGGTATTTTATTTTTTGTTCACCGTGTTTCTAGGTATTTCGAGTATGATAGCGACGGTGTTAAGGTTGTCGTTATCAATCGAGGGTTGATCCTTGCTGATTACGCTAATTATAGAGAGCATATTTTAGAATTTGACAAAGAGCGTTTAGCGGCTTTCAAGTTTAATAGTTACGTGTTTTATCGAACATTGGATATTTATATCACTGACCGCAAGGGAGGAAAAAGAAAAGAAACCTTCAATATTACTTTAGTACCTAAAAAGAAACGTCGATACATTAGGCAATCTTTGAGTAAAATCGTGAAGATGAATGCCAATCCATTATAATGAGTTTAGATAGCGAAGATTTATACAACAATAGCGGAGAACCACCTCTAGAACCAACAAGTAACGAAACCATCAAGAGAGTTTCGGGCATGTTTGAGGATTGGTTTCTCGACTATGCATCATATGTCATATTGGAACGTGCCGTACCTGCCATTGAAGATGGTTTTAAGCCAGTACAGCGTCGCATTATGCAGTCTATGAAAGATCTGGATGACGGCCGTTACAATAAAGTGGCAAATATTGTCGGTCATACAATGCAATACCATCCTCATGGAGATGCAAGTATTGGTGATGCCATGGTACAAATTGGTCAAAAGGATTTATTGATTGACATGCAAGGGAACTGGGGAAATATTCTCACGGGAGACAGTGCAGCAGCTTCACGTTACATTGAGGCACGATTATCTAAATTTGCATTAGATGTTGTCTACAACCCGAAAATAACCGAATGGCAATCCTCGTATGATGGACGACGTAAGGAGCCTGTCAATCTTCCCGTAATGTTTCCATTATTGCTGGCCCAAGGAGGTGAAGGAATTGCTGTAGGTTTGTCCACGAAAATATTACCGCATAATTTCAACGAATTAATTGATGCATCGATAAAGCATCTCAAAGGCAAGAAATTTACCATATTTCCTGACTTCCCAACTGCTGGAATTGCTGATTGCAGTGATTATAAAGACGGCTTGCGAGGCGGAAAAATAAGAGTGAGGGCAAAGATATCTCAACTCGATAAGACTACACTTAACATTAGTGAAATTCCTTTTGGAACCACGACGTCATCTTTGATTGATTCTATTTTGAAAGCGAATGACAAAGGGAAAATCAAGATTAAAAAGATTGAAGACAATACGGCCGCTGAAGTAGAAATTTTGGTGCATCTTCCATCTGGTATATCGCCAGATAAAACTATTGATGCCTTGTATGCTTTTACGAATTGCGAGAATTCAATCTCACCACTGGGTTGTGTTATAGAGGATAATAAACCTTTATTTATTGGTGTAACTGAAATGCTCCAACGTTCAACAGATCATACCGTCGAGCTATTAAAATTCAATCTAGAAATAAAGTTGGATGAGTTTGAGGAACAATGGCATTTTGCATCATTAGAACGAATCTTTATTGAGAATAGAATCTATCGCGACATTGAAGAAGAAGAGACTTGGGAAGGTGTTATTTCCGCTATTGACAAAGGTCTTAAACCACACATAGCTCATTTAAAGCGACCGATTAATCAAGATGATATTGAACGTTTGACAGAAATTCGAATAAAGCGTATTTCCAAGTTTGATATCGACAAAGCACAGCAAAAAATTGAATCATTAGAAGATCAAATAGCACAAGTAAAATATGACTTAGAACACCTGACTGATTATGCCATTGCTTATTTTACGCGTTTGAAGAATGACTACGGAAAAGGAAGAGAGCGCTTAACTGAACTACGTCTCTTTGAAGATGTAGACGCCACAAAAGTGGTAATGCGAAACACCAAACTTTATGTCAATAGAGCCGAAGGATTTATTGGCACCTCTCTAAAACGAGACGAATACGTCTGTGATTGCAGTGATATTGATGATATTATTGTCTTTACGAAAGAAGGTAAAATGATGGTTACTAAAGTCGATACAAAAACTTTTGTAGGCAAGGACATCATTTACGTTGCAGTATTTAAAAAGAAAGACAAGCGCACTATTTATAACATGATCTACCGGGATGGCAGTAAGGGACCATCATATGTCAAACGTTTTGCAGTGACTAGCACAACGCGAGATAGAGAATATGACCTGACGAACGGTTCAAAAGGTTCAACTTTACTCTATTTTTCTGCAAATCCTAATGGAGAAGCAGAAGTCGTAACTATTTTTCTGCGTCAGGTTGGAAGCATCAAAAAACTGAAATGGGATCTCGACTTTTCTGAAATAATTATCAAAGGAAGAAATTCTAAAGGAAATCAGGTCACAAAACACGCCATCAAGAAAATTGAACTCAAAGAACATGGCATTTCCACTCTTAAGCCTCGTAAAATCTGGTTCGACGATACAGTTCAACGTTTGAATGTAGACGAACGAGGTGAATTGATAGGTGAGTTTAGAGGAGAAGATCGTTTGTTGGTAATAACACAAGCAGGTGTCATTAAAACAATTCTTCCAGAACTTACAGCACGTTTTGATGATGATATGATTATTTTAGAAAAATGGATTCCGAAAAAGCCAATTTCAGCATTGTATTATGATGGAGAAAAAGAACGATATTACGTAAAACGATTCCTCATCGAGAATGAAAACAAAGAAGAAGTCTTTATTTCTGAACACCCTAGCTCACAACTAGAAATCGTAGCAACCGACTGGAGGCCGGTCGCTGAAGTGGTTTTTAATAAACCGAGAGGTAAGGAGCAACGAGATAATGAAGTGCTAAATTTTGAAGAATTCATTGCTATCAAAGGAATAAAAGCACTTGGCAACCAATTCACAACTGATAAAATTAAACAAGTGAGTTTGTTGGAATCTTTGCCTTACGATGAACCAGAAGAAGTTCCTGCTGAAGAAATTGAAGTGGTTGATGAAGAAGAAGTTGACAATGAAAAAGAAAAGACTGTCGAAAAACCAAAAGACAATCCTCCTTTGGAAATTACCAATTTGAATAAAAAAGATGACGACGATGACGACAAAAATTTAGATGAAAAAGGTCAGACGAAGTTGTTTTAAAACTAACATTTTAAAACTGACATTGTCATATAGATTTTCTTGATAGAATATGATAAGTTTTTTATGAAAATAAAGACATTAATTTATCAGAAGATGGTGATGGATAGAATACAATTCTCTCAAAATCATGAATGTCTTCAGTAAAAGCTATGGCACCAATATAATCATCATTTAAATTGAAGCTAAAAACCTTCACCTCTTTAAAATTGTAGACCAATGCTGATGGTACAGAATGAGATCCATCAGTTATAGGAATCTTAATTAGATCATCGTCAATACCTTTTCCTATGGCTTTTACGATAGCTTCTTTTCTTGTCCAGAATTTATAAAAGGTGAGATGTTTATCGCGACTATTGTTTACTTCGTCTATTTCCATTGTATTAAAGATATTTGATAAAATTTCTTTAAAAGCAAATTTCTTATTAATGAATTCGATATCAACTCCTATAGGGCTTTTTGCTATCGCGATTAAAGCATAATCGCCTGCATGAGAAACATTAAAAAAAATTGATGGATGAGACGGTAAGTATGGCTTTTTTGTTAGAATCTTGGTCGAGAGTAATTTTATCTACATGTAGACCTAAATATTCCGCCAATAGTAATTTCAAAAACGTCCTGCAGATTATAAATCTATTTTTATCCTTCAAGAAGTGGTATCCGTTAGCACGCATACACTCCGAAGAGGATAAAAAACGCATGAGAATAGGCGCTAATTCATGATATTTTAACAGCTCGATTTTATAAAGCTTTAAACCAAAACCTTCATCATCCTTTTGTTGTGAATCTTGGGTTGAGGTTTCTAATGTTCCGCAAAATAGCTTACTATACACTTTTTAAATTCTTATGGTCCAAAACATATTGAAGTTTATCTGCCAAAACATCCACATGAGGCTTTTCGAACATATCCACATGATTGCCAGGAACCATATGTTTTCTAATTCCTTTACCACCCATTTTTTTCCATCCCAATAAATCGTGATCATGTACAAAATTAATTTCCTCCTGTGCTCTAAATAAATCGATCACAATATCTTGAGGAGTTATAGTATACGAATTAGTAGCTATAGAGTGGTTGTGCTCCATTTTATAAGGCACGTTAAACTGCATTTCATACTGTTTTTCTTTTCCATGTTTTAACTTTAAAAACAATCCTAAAATTTGAATTTTCAACAATTCTTTTCTCCGTATAAAATGCTTTTTACTGGCAAACATATTAAAACTTAAAAACTACTTTCCCTATCTGGAATAAGTTCATTAGCAACTTTTTCATGAGAGGATTCGTGTAATAGTACGAAGGATATACATAAGTGTCGAATTGTGCTAAAATTGTAACTTCTTTCCCTTGTGCCAGTAATTGCCTTGCCATTTCATAAGCAACAATTCCTCCGTAAGAAAATCCTCCCAAGGCATAAGGACCATCTGGATTAGAGGCAACAATCTCCGAAATATAATCTGCTGCCATTTGATCGATAGAATCATGAGGTTCAGTTACGCCATTCAACCCTCTAGATTGAAGACCGTAAACAGGTTGATCCTTATCTAATTTGTGAGCAAGCGCATTAAACATCAAAACATTGTGGTTGGCTCCATGTATTACATATAAGGGTGTTTTTGTTCCTTCTGGTTTTAAAGGCACCAATGAATCCCAGACAATGGATTCCCTGTCCATATAGGAAGCCAAATTTTTGATTGTTGGGTGTTTGAGTAAGGCCACCAATGGCAATCTATTTTGAGTTTCCTTTTCAATTCGTGCCATCACTTGAACACCAACAACGGAATGCCCACCAAGCTCAAAAAAATCACTATATACATCTATCTTATCTATACTAAGACATTCTTGCCATATATTCGCGATAATTTTTTCTGATTTGGTAGAAGGTTCTGTAAAACCGCGTTTAGTAGATTTATTCGGTAATAGCTGTAGAAAGGCTTTACGATCTATTTTACCACTTAACGTTGTTGGGAATTCTTTTACAAAATTAAATTGATGAGGAATCATGTGAGCTGGAAGCATTTCTTTTAGAATTTCTTTCCATGTACCCGCTTGATCTGTAACTGGATTGCTTTTTTCAGTTGCAATCACATTTGCTATCAATATATCTTCATTCAGCAATACTACAGAAGAACTTATTCCAGCTAAAGCATCCAAGGCTTGTTCTATTTCGCCTAATTCTATACGTTGTCCTCTGATTTTGACCTGCTGGTCTATACGTCCCAAACAATGGATGTAAGCTTCCCCAAAAACCGAACTGTTTAAAACTAAAAATTATTCATATCGATAAAAATCAATTAATCTCTTTAATTACATTCATTTATACTGAAAAACAAGTGCAATTAACAAAGAATAATGGAATATTTAAAAAATTACATGGATAGGTTTTTCTTCTGTCAAACACCAAAACTTAAGTTGAATTACTCAACTTTAATTATTCATTGAGCCTTTTTGATAGTAGTATGCCAACTTATTATTTTTGAAAGTTATTTTACAATAACTAAATACAATTATTTGAGGTAATGTAATATTTATAAAATAGAAGCGTTTTTCTTTAGAACATTTGGAAAAGTATATCAACAATGTCATCCCAACCAAATGATCATGTCGTAATAACGGCAAAAATAGCATCGCTGGAAAACTGGAATTCTAACATATTAATCGATTCGTTTTGCTACGCCTTTCTCAACACGTTTCTTTTTATTGGTAGAAGGTACTGCTAAACTGTATTCAAATGTATAAGAATTGTCAGCTGTGCTTAATATTTTCATATGAATTGCCTTCTCTTCAGATTTGCTTTTAGGATTGATTTTTGTTTGAATGAATTCACAATCGTTAATCCATCTTATGGAAGCCGAATCAATCTTATTTTCGTAATAATCGATGTTGTAGCGCTCTGTACGGACAAATTTTCCTGTTTTCTCCACACCGTCGATTTGGTAGGTGAATGAAAAGGTCCCTGTCTTAAAATCTGTGCAGTTGCGTTCTTG
>JAGXIE010000199.1 GCA_024635765.1 Flavobacteriaceae bacterium
ATTTGATTGACGACCTCATCCTGACCTACAATAACTTTGGCAACTTCGGTTTTTAACGCTTTATATTTTTTTACAAACTGTTCTACAGCTGCGACATCAGACATACTATTTTTCTTTTTTTAACCAATTACTTTGAAACTCACAATTACGGTATTCACCGTTGATATTGATATAGGTATCTTCAATTTTTTCTTCTTGCCATTTGGCAATTTCCTTGAACTGTTTATCCTGTATGGTTAAATTTTTAATTTTCAAATAATCTCTTGAAAAATCGGCCTCATGTTCATCAATTCTATCTGTAACCGTTAGAATTTTAAATTTTATTCTATTGATTCTATCTTCGTCCTGAAGCACTAAACTGATCTCATTATCTTTCAGATTTTGAATTTGAGCATACAATTCTGGATCCATTTTGGTCAATTCAAAACTATAATCCTGCGTTTTTGGATTGATCAATTGCCCGCCATCTTGTCTCGTTTCCTTTTCATCACTTATTTCCCTCGCAGCATCAGCAAATTTAATTTCGCTACGGACGATACGTTGACGGATCGTATCAATTTTAGTTTTAGCTTCCTTAATAGCTTCTTGAGTCACTTCAGGACGAATTAAAATATGTCTCACATCATATTCCTGTCCTCGAATCTTTTCTAAATAAATAATATGGTATCCGAAATCCGTTTGAAATGGCTCCGATATTTCGCCTTCTTCAAGGGAAAATGCAACATCACGAAATTCTTTTACCATTTGTGGTCTACTTCGATTCATTGGTGGCAATTTACCTCCTGTTTTTCTTGAGCCCATATCATCAGAATAGAACGTTGCTTTCGTTGTGAAACTTGCACCATTCTCTATGATATCAGCTTTAAATTCCTTTAATCTGGTGATAGCTTTTTGCTTCTCAGCTTCCGATATTTTTGGAATGACGACAATTTGTGCTACTTTGAGTTCCGTCCCAAAAATAGGGCGCTCATCTTTTGGGATACTATTAAAATACTCCCTTACCTCCTCTGGAGTCACTTCAATATCATCGACTATCTTGCGCTGCATTTCGTAAGCAAGTTGTTGATTTTTATTGATTTCAAACATTTCCTCACGTAAGGCTTGCTCCGTATCTTTGTTATAAATTTTCAAAAGTTCATCCATTGATCCATTCGTTTCCTCTAAGAAAGCATTGATTTGTTGATCGATGTTTGAGCGGATTTCCAATTCTTTTACTACAATACTATCTTGTATCGCATTATGTGTCAATAGTTTATCTTCGAGTAGTTTTCCGAATAATTCACATCTAGAAATTTTATCGGTAGAAACACCACGAGCTTGCAATTGCAAATATTCTTTATCGATGTCAGAATCTAAAACAACAAAATCTCCGACTACTGCAACAACGCCATCAACCTTCACTCGTTGGTTACTGGATTTAACGGTATCTTTTACAACAACACTTTCAACGACGTCGTCTTCAATAATTTCTTGTGCGTTGCTAATGGTATAACTCAATAGAGCCAAAAATGTAAGTGCAAACCTATTGTTTATTATAAATTTCAAATTGATCGTTTTTAATGGCATCTTTAGTAATATCTTTTTCAAGTTGTTGGATGAGTTCTAATTTTCGTCTGTTGATGATGATTTGTTTAATGGTCGGTTTTACATAAGCCAATGGCGCATAATCATTTTGTAAACGCACATCATTAATTTGCATCAAATATAGCCCTAATGAATCTTTGAGCTGTATAAAATTAGATTTTTTTAACAGTTCTTTCTTGTTTTCAGAATTCAATACTGGGATTTTATTCGAGACCTGTGAAGCTTTTATCCAGATGGAATCGTTCAAGGAATAAGATTTGAATTGTACTGAAATAGAGTCGAGATACCTTTTGTCTTTTGATGAAAACCGTTGCAACCTTTTGGTAATATCATCCGTATTAATGATACTTACTGGGAGACTGATATATCTAAATTTTATCAATTCATCATTAAGCTTGAAGGTTTCCTTATTGCTCTGATAAAATTCGTCAGCTTCCTCATGAGAGACTATGGTGTCAATCGATTTTCTAACCAATGCTTCCAAATAAGCCTTCGTGTAGAGATCTTTTTTGTACTGCTCTACTAATTTGTTGAATTCCTCTTGTTTCTTTTCAGGCAAATTACGCTTGGAGCCTTCAATTAATAATAATTGAGTTGCCCATCTTGTGATAAAACTATTTACTATAAGCGTGCTGTCTTCAGGTGAAGTCCCTTCAGCAACTAAATCCTTTATATCAGACTTATATAAATATGTATCATTTACCCTCGCGATGGTATCTGTAGTATCAGTAGCCATGAAAAAATCACAAGACACTAAACAAATCCCGGCAATATATAAATAGAAGTATTTTTTAGACACTTATTTTTTGATTTGATTTTTTACGTTCTTGAGTGCTTTTGAATTGATGTCAACTTCATAACGACTGTTAAGTGCTTTTAACCAATTCTCTTCAATCGTATTCTGATAATCACTAATGACTTTCCCTTTTGCTTCGTCAAATGTCTTACTGGCGCTAGGTAATACCTTATGAATCATTAATACATGATAGGCATCATTATACTGATATATCTTTGACACACCTTCTTTCAATTCCAAGTCTTTTGGCAGCGATTGGTGATCAGTTTCCATAACACTTTTAGTAAATATTACTTTTTGCTCTGCTTCTGAATTAAGCTCAGCACTTATCTCTTCATCAGACTTTCCTTTTTGCAATAATTCCGTTACCGTTTCAATATCGTTCTGTTTTGCTGCCGTTGCCAAAATAACATCGACTCTATCCTTCCAAACATAATCGGTTTTATGAGCTTCATAATAGCTCTTCAATCCAATAGAATCCTTTGCAGCTGCATTCCAAACTTCTTTTTCCATCAGGTCAAACAGCAATAAACCATCTCTGTATTCTTTGAGGATTTGCGCAAAATCTTCATTCTCAAATTCCAAATTATTCTCATGGTATTTAAGGATTTTGCTTTCTTGAAAATCTCTATATTCCTTTTCAACAATAGTTGCAAACGGGACATTCTTTCCTGCATACGTTTTTTGCGATGCTAAAAGATGGCCTGCAAAATCGCCATAAGTTACAGTCTCATTCCCGATTTTGAAGAGTTCTTTATCACTATCTAAAGTAGTAGGAATGACCCATGCTCTACTGTAAAAATCCTTTGTTAATATGGAACTGAAAAAGTCTATTTTCTTTGGATTATCAATGACGCTATATTTCTTTTTAAGTTTCTTTGCCAATGCTGTATTGATAAGGCTGGATCGTGCGTCGCGCTTAACTTTGCTTTCCAATTCTCCTTTCATGTCTGCCATGGGCTGAACAGCCTTCTTGGAAATTAGCTTAACGATATGCCAACCATAATCAGTGCTGAAGGGCTTTGATATCTGACCTGGCTCGGTTAAACTGAATGCCATAGATTCAAATTCTGGCGAGTTTAATTGTCCTCCAGTAAAAGCTGACAACAATCCACCATTACTGGAAGAACTCTTATCATCTGAAAATTGTTTTGCCAAGGACTCAAAATTCTCTCCTTGGTTTAACTTTTTGTAAATTTCATTGATTCTGGTTTCCGGATTTAATAAGCTATCCGATTGGTTATTGGAAATCATTATATGGGCCACTGTAACTTCTCCGCGTGAAGGTCGCTTATCGTCAACTTTTACAATATGGTAACCAAAACGGGTTCTAAAAGGTTTTGAAATGTCTCCAACTTTTGTAGTATAAGCAGCATTTTCAAATTCGTACACCATCTTAAAGGCTGAAAAATAACCCAAATCTTCAGCAAAAACAGTTTTTCCGTTATGAACGTCATTTTTCACGTTCTCAAATCCTTCCTTTTTGACACGTTCTCGCAAATCCATTAATTGATTATAGGTCTGTAGTGTGTCCTTTTCATTTTCGTCAAGTATCACTAAAATATGTGAGGCTTTGATGTCTTGTGTTGATCTGTCATACGCTTCTTTGACCAATGCTTCGGTCACATTTGAATCAGAAAGATAATTTTTAGACAATTGTTTTTTATAGCTTTCAAATTCTCTTAAATATGATGGGATGGTATCATAACCCAATCGTCTTGCTTCCTTGATTTTTAATTTATAATTGACAAACAATTTTAAATAGGCATCCACATCCTTTTGAGATTCATCCTTAACCAAATCAAGATTTTTGTTATATACCCTAATGAATTCCGAAGATTTTACCGGATCTCCATCAACGGTGAACAAAACGTCATCTGACTGTTTTTGGGCAAATGAAAACACTGTTACGAACAGCATTATTAAGCTTAAAGAAAATTTATATTTCATAATGATATCTAAATTTGACACGTGTCGCAAAAATAATAAAATCAACCATTAAACAGGTCGCTTTTTTTGAAACGATTAACTAGCCTGTTTAGTATTTAAACTGTTTTTGACCAATCCTATTTGATTCTAAAGTTGGATAACCCATAGTATGGTGCAATTAAGCATTGACAATGGCTTGCAAATATAATTTTCTTAAATAAGATAAGTGACAAAAAACGACATAAATTATCCTAATTGAAGACCCAAATTAGCGGATGGACTATTATTTTGACTATTGAACAACCAATCTGTACTTTTTAATTGAAAACAAATATATTTACAAAAACAGACTGCTCATTAGAGATGAAATATACGTGTGAAATCATCGTCAATTTAAGTTTGATAGAGTTTATGGATAAATTCGATAATGCCGAAAACATGAAACATTGGCAAAGAGGATTAATTTCTGTAGAACATCTTTCTGGAAATCCTGGAATGGTAGGTTCAAAAATGAAACTTAATTATGGCATGGACAATCGCAAAATGGAGATTATTGAAACAGTTACCCATAGCAATCTACCGCATGAACTCCATAACTCCTTTAGCGCTAAAGGCATTGATAATTTACAAGAAAATTATTTTAAAGCTCTACCCAATGGCAGTACGAAATGGACGTCTATTAATGAATTTTTACCATTGAATTTTAAGATGAGGGCAATGCTCTGGCTGATGCCAAAAGCTTTCAAAAAACAATCGATGAGATTTATGAAGGATTTTAAAAATTTTGCTGAACGAGGTATTTCTGTTTTCCATGAGAAAGCTTAAACTCATTTGGGATTTTCGAGGTCCTGATGCAAGTAAAATTGCTGAACACCACCTCATCCATTTAAAGGAATATATTGCAATTCATAGCATTTCAACACATGCTACTGGAATTGAACATATCCATGAGCTTCATGCCCTTGCTTTTATGGTTGTGGCAGAAGAGGATATGAAGCCTATTCGTAATGCATTAAAACCTCATCGAGGTCAGGTTTACGAGAATTAGTAATCTTAACTAGTTTATTTAATTCTTAAATTAAACTGCATTTTCTTATATTAGCCTTGAATACTACTTCATGAAAAAATTATTCTACAAAATTGTTTCTTATTTTAATGTCATAAAGAGTAACATCGCTTTTTATCCAACAATCTTATCTTTTTTTGGTTTTGGTTTTTCACTTCTCATGATCATTCTTGAAGAATATGGGATTTCAAAATATCTGTTAGACGTTGCTCCCATATTAGTCGTTGAAAATGGGGATACGGCTCTGTCCGTTTTGAGTGTTTGTGTTGGCGGACTTATTTCGATGATGGTCTTTAGTTTCTCAATGGTGATGCTGCTTTTGAGCCAGGCTTCTAATAATTATTCTCCTCGTTTACTTCCAGGTTTGATATCAGATAAGCGACATCAGATTATTCTGGGCATTTATTTGTCAACTATATTATATATCATTTTTACCATGTTTTCAATTCAACCGACTGGGGAGAAATATACACTTCCTGGTTTTTCAGTTCTATTGGGAATCGTGTTTACTGTTCTTTGCTTGTGTTCTTTTATATATTTCATTCATAATATTTCGAATAGCATTCAGATATCTAATATTTTGGATACCATATATGAGAATGCTAGATTTAGGATCAATCATGTTTTACAGCAGGAGGAGAAACACAAGACTTTAGAAACCTTTGCGGATACCGAAGATTGGTATACTTATAAATCGATCCAAAGTGGTTATTTTCAAAATCTGTCCACAAATAACATTCTTGCTTTTTGTAAGGAAAATGAAACAAAGCTCTATCTAAAAATTCCAAAGGGATTATTTATACGTACAAATGACTTTTTTTTAAAATCAGAAAAAGAATTGGATGAAAATCAACTCAAAAAATTCTTCGCAAACATCAACTATTCAAAAAGTGAATTAGTGAGGGATAATTACGGGTTGGCATTCAAACAACTCACTGAAATTGCTGTGAAAGCAATGTCCCCAGGTATAAACGATCCGGGAACAGCAATCAATGCGATTGATTATTTGACAGAGCTCTTTGCCTTAAGAATGAAAAAAGAAGATATTGAGATTTTTGTCGAAGACGATACCGCCTATTTTAAGGTGGAAATAATTCCATTTAAAATTTTGCTATACAACGTAATGGCCTCCCTCCGCACCTATTGTAAAAATGACCCCATTGTAGTTCAAAAATTGTTATGGATGCTTAGTTACTTGCAGCTTCAGGAGGCCCAAGAACAATCGTATGTAGATTCCATATTGGAAGAAATAGAATTACTTAAAAAAGATTCTCAACCAATTATGGATGAATTGCAAACTACTATTTAGTTACAACTTCAAAATAGCATTATAGATTAACCAACTTGATCTATGATCTCGCGTTTTCACTAGTAATTGAGATATAATGGAGTCCTGCATTCACTAATTCTAGATTTAGCAAACTATTCCAACCACTCTTTAAATTCTTTCACGCGTTCTCGTGCCACAATAATATCATGTTCATCAAATTTGTTGAGTTTTATTTGAAGGCGTGAATTGGTATAACTGATGATGTCTTTTATAGCATTTATATTCACAAAGAATTTACGGCTCACTCGGAAAAAAGTCTGAGGCTGCAATTCAGTTTCAATTTGCTCTAAAGTGGAGTCCAATAGATAGTTTCTGCCTTCGATTGTATAAGCATAAGTACCTTTATTCTCGCTGTAAAAGCATTCCACCTCATCGATATTGACCAACTTAATATGTTGACCAACCTTTACTGAAAAACGCTTCTTATACTCACGCTCAATTGGGTTCACTAGAAGTTTTTTAATATCATCAAAATCCAAACTAACGGACTGTTTGTGCGGAATTCGTTCCTTGTATTTTGAAACGGCCTTTTTCAGATCATCATCATCAATG
>JAGXIE010000200.1 GCA_024635765.1 Flavobacteriaceae bacterium
TCCATTTTTGAATGGCCGTTTCGATAAGGAAAAATTGGCGGTTTTGACCAAACGATTTATCGATATTGAAGATACATCACACGCATTCATCTGCGGACCACAAGACATGATTTTCTTGATTCGTGATGAATTACAAGCTGCCGGAATGCCTAAAGAGAAAATTCATTACGAATTATTCTTTACAGGAACTTCCGAAGAAGAAAATAGACACATCGCCGAAGTCCTTGAACAGCGAATCGATGGTACACAAGTGACCATCATTGATGGTGGTAAGGAATTCCATTTTATTATGGATGATGATTTCGATAACATTTTAGATGGTGCATTAGCCGCAGGAGCCGATTTGCCATACGCATGTAAAGGTGGCGTTTGCAGCACATGCAAGTGTAAGGTAAAAGAAGGGTCCGTAAAGATGAAAAAGAATTACGCCCTTGAAGATAAAGAAGTAGAACAAAACTATGTATTGAGTTGTCAAGCCGTCCCTACGAGTGAAAAGGTGGTGGTTGATTTTGATGTGTGAGCCTGAAAGGCGAACATTCTCACGAAAGTGGGAATCTCATAAATTTATTGAAATATTGATTTGGGCGCCTGCCTGCAGGTAGGCAGGTTACCCTAAAGGGTCAGGCTTTCGGCAGTCGCTCTCTACAAGGAGCTCCAACAATGCCTCAAATACGGAGTATTCACGAGCTCTTATTTATCAAATAAGAATGAGCGAGTAATCCTTAACGCAAATGTCAGTTCAAGAGAAATCGAGAACTAATTGAGAAAAAGAAAAATGAGTTCAACAAGCTAAAGGCCAAAAGCCATTAGTCAAAAGCTTAAAAAAATGAGTGAAGAGAAAATAAAAAATTTAGAAGCGCAATTTGAAGAACGCATTGCACGCGATGAAAAAATTGAACCTAAAGACTGGATGCCAGAAAAGTATCGTCAGACGCACATTCGTCAGATGTCGCAACATGCACATTCCGAAATTGTCGGCATGCTTCCAGAGGGAAACTGGATAACTAGAGCGCCATCGTTAAGGCGTAAAGTTGCTCTTTTGGCCAAAGTTCAGGATGAAGCAGGTCATGGTTTGTATTTATATTCGGCCTGTGAAACATTGGGAATTTCTCGCGATGAAATGTATGAACAACTTCATTCCGGAAAAGCAAAATATTCAAGTATATTCAATTACCCGACTGTCACATGGGCAGATATGGGAGCCATTGGTTGGTTGGTAGATGGTGCAGCAATTATCAATCAAGTACCATTATGCAGTACGTCTTTTGGACCTTACGCACGAGCGATGGTTCGTGTTTGTAAAGAAGAAAGTTTCCACCAGCGTCAAGGTTTTGAAATCATGTTGAAGTTAGCAAACGGAGCACCAGAGCAAAAGGACATGGCCCAAGATGCATTGAATCGTTGGTGGTGGCCTAGTTTGATGATGTTAGGCCCAACAGATGCTGAATCTGTGCACACCGAGCAATCCATGAAATGGAAATTGAAACGTAAATCAAACGACGATTTGCGTCAACAATTTATAGACCAAACGGTGCCACAGGCAGACTTAATCGGTCTTACCATTCCCGACCCAGATTTAAAATGGAATGAGGAGCGTCAAAGCTATGATTTCGGGGAGATTAATTGGGATGAATTCTGGCAAGTCGTTAAAGGTCATGGCCCATGTAACAAAGAGCGTATGGCAGCAAGAGTCGGCGCTTGGGAAAGCGGTGAGTGGGTGCGAGATGCAGCAATGGCTTATTCAGAAAAGCAGCAAGAAAGAAAAGAAAAACAAGCAGTTTAGAATCTCTTGTCAGTTCGAGTGAAATTGCTTTTTCAGCAATTTTGTATCGAGAACAAGGTTAAATCAAAATAATATATGTCTGATAAAAAAACCTGGCCACTTTGGGAAGTCTTCGTAAGAAGCAAAAACGGATTGGAGCATCGTCATTTTGGAAGCCTACATGCAGCAGATGCCGACATGGCAATGGAAAATGCACGTGATGTCTACACACGTCGAAACGAAGGTGTGAGCATCTGGGTCGTAGAATCCAAACATATCACAGCATCAAATCCAGAGCATAATGGTGAGATGTTTGAACCAGCACAAGATAAAGTCTATCGTCATCCAACGTTTTACGATTTGCCCGATGAGGTAAAACATATGTAGAAGATGAAAGATTGAAGAAAGTAAGATTTTTGATTTTAGAAGTTCATAAATCAGCAATCAAATATCTACAATCAAAAATATTTATAAAGAATGAATAATAATAACCTATATCAATACATTCTCGGAATTGCAGACAACAGCCTCATTCTCGGCCAACGTCTGGGAGAGCTAACAGGTCACGGCCCAAGTTTAGAAACCGATATCGCATGCACTAATATGTCGCTGGATTTGTTTGGTCAAGTAAGAAGCTACTATCAATACGCAGCCAAAATCGCTGGTGATGGAAGAACAGAAGATGATATTGCAATGCTCCGTAAAGAACGTAATTATCTAAATGTGCTTTTGGTCGAACAACCAAATACGGATTTCGCTTATACAATGGCGCGACAGTTTTTATTTGATGTGTATCATTTCTTATTCCTTCAGGAGTTGCAAAAAAGTAAAGATTTAACCCTATCTGCAATCGCCAACAAGTCAATTAAAGAAGTAAGTTATCATCAACGATTTTCTTCCGACTGGATAAAACGTCTTGGTGATGGTACGGAAGAAAGTCAAAAAAAAATGCAAACCGCCATCGATGATTTATGGAGGTTTACGGACGAATTGTTTCACCAGACCGATGCTGATAAATCAATGGTTTCAGAAGGCGTCGGTGTTGATGTGACAAAACTCAAAGACACTTATTATAAAAAAATAAGTGACATTTTAGAAGAATCAACTCTTAAAATTCCCGAATCTAAATATTTTCAAAAAGGAGGAAAACAAGGTATCCATACAGAACACATGGGTTATTTGTTAACCGAATTACAATACATGCAACGCGCCTATCCAAACATGGAATGGTGATAGAATCATGAATAAAGAAGTTAGAATAGCGAATCATGAAATAAACAGTTTAAGAACTTCAAGATTCGATATTCAGCGTTCATTATTCGATATTAAAAAATGACAACAACAGAACAACAGATCGACCCAAAACTGATAAAGGTTCTTGAAAAAGTTTCAGACCCAGAAATCCCTGTGCTTTCCATCATGGATATGGGAGTTGTGCGTTCTGCCATTATCGAAGAAGATTTAGTAAAAGTCGAAATCACGCCAACGTACAGCGGTTGTCCCGCAATGGACGTTATTGGCGATGACATTAAAAAAGCATTGAAAGAAGCTGGATACAATTCAGAAATTGAATTAATTCTTGCACCAGCCTGGACAACTGATTGGATTACGCCAAGAGGTAGAAAGGCTTTGGAAGACTACGGAATTGCCGCACCTTTAAGTGCGCAAGCAGATAAAGATGCGCTTTTAGGAAACAAAAAAATAGTAAAATGCACAAATTGCGGTTCAACAAATACGCGATTAGTGAGTCAGTTCGGTTCAACGGCATGTAAAGCACAGTTTCAGTGCGATGATTGTCAAGAACCGTTTGACTATTTTAAGTGTCTAAAATAAATTTAAGTCGTATGAATATAAATGATTCACCTATGTTAGGACTTCGAACGATTGTTTATAGGGTCGATGATTTGGCCAAGGCGAAAGAATGGTACATCAAAGCATTCAACGCCGAACCTTATTATGACACACCATATTACGTAGGTTTTGAAATTGGTGGCTACGAATTAGGACTACATCCCAAAGAAAAGGGGAAAGGAACAGATAATGGAACTGTGCTTTGTTATTGGGGTGTTGAAGATATTCACGAGGTCTATAAATCCTTACTTCAATTAGGGGCCACAGCACATGAAAAACCAAATAATGTTGGCGAAGAAATCATGGTTGCCAGCGTGTATGACCCATGGAAAAATATTATCGGTATTATTTATAACCCAGATTTTAAACTTTAATTTCCACGAAAAGGGAAAAACTCATGTAGAGAACATAAAATATGAATCAAAGTATATTACTTAAAATTGAAAACAAAGTTGCGTATATCACACTCAACAGACCAGAAGTATTCAACAGTATCAATCGCGAAATGGCATTTTTATTTCAAGATACTTTAGATGCTTGCGAGAAAAATGATGACGTCCGAGCAATTGTCATCACAGGAAACGGAAAAGCATTTGGCGCAGGACAGGATTTGAAAGAAGTGACAGACCCAGACTTGAATCCTGGTTTCAAAAAAATATTGGAAGAACATTACAATCCAATCATTACACGCATACGAAATATAAATAAACCCATCATAGCAGCAGTCAATGGTGTCGCAGCAGGAGCAGCGGCAAATATTGCACTCGCATGTGATATTGTGGTAGCTCATGAACAAGTTAATTTCATTCAAGCCTTCAGTTTAATAGGTTTAATTCCTGATAGCGGAGGAACATTCTTTTTACCAAGACTTATAGGATTCCAAAAGGCAACAGCATTGGCAATGTTGGGAGATAAAATATCTGCCGAAGAAGCCGAACGATTAGGAATGATTTTTAAAGTGATTCCGTCTGAAAATTTTGAAGAAGAAGTGAATAAACTCGCTTTAAAATTGGCCAACATGCCAACGAAAGCATTGGGAATGATTAAAGAATTGCTCAACAAATCGATGACCAATACTTTGGAAGAACAATTAGCATTAGAATCTAAATTACAAATTGAGGCAGCACAAAGCAAAGATTATGCAGAAGGAGTTGCAGCGTTCATTGAAAAAAGAAAGCCTAATTTTAAAGGGAAATAAAAATCGAATACAGAACCGTAGAATGTCGAATAAAGAAGTTTTAAATTGAGAACCTATAAATATGATTTAGAAGAAAGATTGATTCAGTTTGCTGTAGACGTAATTATTATTTGCGGAAAAATTGATGGCAATTTTGCTTCACAACATTTATCAAAGCAATTAATTCGTTCAGCAACGGCTTCAGCCCTTAATTATGGAGAGGCACAAAGTGCAGAATCTTCGAGAGATTTTCTTCATAAAATGAAACTTTGTTTAAAAGAACTACGGGAATCTTTAGTAAACCTGAAAATTCAAAAAAGAGCAAATTTAATTAAGGATATAGAGAAATTGGATTTGTTATTAAAAGAGAATAATGAACTTATTGCTATTTTCGTTTCAAGCATTCGGACTTCAAACAGTAAAA
>JAGXIE010000041.1 GCA_024635765.1 Flavobacteriaceae bacterium
AATTAACATGAAAAAACTAATTATCATTTTAATATTGCTCATTGCTATAAAAACGCAAGGACAGCAAGACCCTCAATATACACAGTACATGTATAATATGAATGTGTTGAACCCAGCATATGCAGGTTCCAAAGAAAATCTCTCATTCGGATTATTATACCGTACACAATGGACCGGATTAGATGGTGCCCCAAAAACTGGAACGTTCTTCGGACACATGCCAGTAACTGAAAAAATTGGTGTTGGTTTATCAGTAATTACTGATGAAATTGGGCCAGTTAGGGAAACCAATTCATATGCAGACTTCTCATATACCTTAAGATTAGGGAGAGAGAATCGCTTGGCCTTTGGTATTAAAGCAGGAGCAACATTTCATGATCTAGGTTTAGGAGGTGTCGATCTAATTGACCCTGATGATCCCTACTTTACAAATGTTTCAGGTGTAACACCAAATGTTGGTGCTGGTGTCTTTTATTATACAAACAATTATTATTTGGCTTTTTCTGTTCCAAATATATTAAGTTCGGTAAAACTTGACGCAGAAGGCACAGAATACGGTACTGAAACAAGCCACTATTTCTTGACTGGAGGATATGTATTTCAAGTGTCAGAAAACACTAAACTTAAACCATCGTTTTTAGTAAAATCAGCATTTACGGCTCCTACATCCTTTGATGTAAACCTAAATGCTCTTTTCTTTGAAAAGTTTGAAATTGGCGCTTCATATCGATTAGATGATTCCTTTTCAGGACTTGTTAACTTTGCTATCACACCCAATATAAGAGTGGGATATGCATACGACAATGTAAGTTCTGATATACAGAGATACGCTCCAGCATCTCATGAATTCATACTATTGTTCGATTTGAATTTTGCGAAAAAGATTTCTCGTTCACCTAGATATTTCTAACAGTTAAGCTAAACAAACATGAAAAAAATTAAAATATTTATTACCCTCACAATTTTGAGTAGTTTCAGCTTAACTGCTCAAAATAAAGACACGGCAAAGGCTGATAAGCATTTCAATCAGTTGGAATTTGTTGATGCAGCCAAAGCTTATGAAAAGCTCGTTGAAAAAGGAAAAGCCGATGTATATGTTTACAGTCGATTAGCGGAATCATACTATAACGTCTTTGATACTAAAAATGCTGAACGATATTATTACCAAGCATTAGAAAATAATCCTTCGCCAGATTCAGGAATGATTTATAAATACGCTCAGATGCTAAAGGCAAATGGGAAATACGCTTTATCTAATGAATGGATGGCAAAGTTTGCCAACATGCGTCCTAGTGATCATCGAGCAATGGCTTTTAAAGAAAACCCTAATTACATACCAAGGATTTTAGAGCGAGGTAAAAAATTCAGGGTTGAGAATATGGATTTTAACTCTGAATATTCGGACTTTGGAGGTACTCTTAAAGATGGAAAACTCTATATTACTTCAGCAAGAGATGTAACAGGCGAAAATTATGGTTGGAATGAAGAACCTTATTTAGATATTTTCGTTACTTCAAAAAACGCTGAAGGTGGATATAATGTACCTGAACAGATTAAAGGGAAAATAAACACCAGTTACCATGAAGGGGTCGTTGCGTTTAGTCCTGATGGGAAAACAATGTATTTTTCAAGAGAAAGTTTCTTTGAAAGAGAATTTGTCAAAGACAGTGTTACAAAAAACAAGCTTGGTTCAATTAGCCTATACAAGGCAACAACCTTAGGAGATAAATGGGACAATGTAGAAGCCTTAAATCTCACAAAGGACTATTCTGCTAAAAATCCATCAGTGAGTAAGGATGGCAAAACACTTTATTTTGCTTCTGATATGCCTGGAGGTTATGGACTATTCGACATCTATAAAGCACCCATCAATGAAGATGGATCTGTTGGTGAAGCTGTAAATCTTGGGCAAAAAGTGAATACTGAAGGTCAGGAGATGTTTCCATTTATAGGTGACGATGGCACACTTTATTTCTCATCCAATGGCCATTTAGGACTTGGTGGATTGGATGTGTTCTTCACCAAAGAAATTGATGGGAAACTGGCTCCTATTCGAAATGTTGGAATTCCAATTAATAGTAATGCCGATGATTTCGCATTTAATATGGATGATATTACTGGAGAAGGGTTTGTATCATCGAATCGTGAAGGCGGCGTAGGAAGTGATGATATATACCGCACGATGAGATTAGAGCCATTATGTGATGTGTTAGTGACTGCTACTGTTGTTGATGATAAAACAGGTAACCCAGTTAGTGGAGCAGTAGTGACTTTATATGATGACAACGGCAATAAAATCGTTTCTAAAAACACCAATGTTGAAGGTATTGCTGAATTCATTGTTGAATGTGACAAAAATACCGAATTAGAGGTTGTTATGGATGGCTTTGAAAGTAAAAAAGTACCAGTGAAAGGAACTCAAGAAAAAGAAGTGAATGTTAAAATTTCATTGGACCCAATCGAGAAAATCATTGCTTCTGATAGAATTGAATTAGATCCTATTTATTTTGAATTCGACAAATCAAATATTACTGCAAAAGCCGCATTTGAGTTAGACAAATTGGTACAGGTGATGAACAAATATCCTGATATGGTTATTGATGTCACAGCACATACTGATAATAGAGGTTCTGATTCATATAACTTTGCATTGTCAGATAGAAGAGCAAAAACTACTGTGCAATATGTGATATCAAAAGGAATCGATAAAAGCAGAATTAAAGGAGAAGGTAAAGGTGAAACAGAACCTAAAGTTGCTTGTGGTACAAACTGTACTGCCGAAGAGCACCAAATGAACAGGAGATCTGAATTTATTATTGTAAAAGAGCCTTCAACCGAACAGCAGTAAACTAAATACAACCAACCAAATTATAGAAATTCCCGTCAATTATTTGATGGGAGTTTTTATTTAAAAGCGTTGCATTAGAAAATAGGATAGCACAAGGCAAGCTATAGGAATTAACCAAAGCACAAAGATATTCGTACTCTTACTAGTGTTTGACTTTTTCTGTTTTGTATTAAGGATCTTTCGCTTTTTTCCAGTGTAATAGATCCAATTTCTGAAGATTAAAGCAATTATTATAATAACATATAGAACCCAAGCTTTTGAAACCGATAGTACATCAACATGCATTTCTCTAAAAAACAGCATAAAGAATGCACCCAATAACAACAGAACTGAAGCTTGTAAGATTAAAATATACAATAAAGCTAAGTCGTTAGCCTTTGATTTGTATTTTTCTTTATAATATTGAAATACAGTAAAAAATAATGAGTCGAACTCTTCCATATAAAATTGGTATAAAAAAAACAACCACATCGTTATGATGTGGCTGCAATTTAAGTATTTGAAAGAACTATTAGTTAGTCCCTCTCATTTTAATATTATCAATATGGTATCTGGTTGTGGCACTTGGATCAGAACCTTCATATAAGAAAGCAATATTAATACTACCATCTAAGCAAGACATATTTACAGGACCAACCGTTGTAAATGTTCCAAATCCACCTGAAGGACCAGTTGGAATATTTACATCTAATATTTGCCAATCAGCTGTTGTTACGTCACCAGTATAATTGGTTGAAACCAATACACTTAAAATTTTACCGTTGTCAAAGTTTGCTTGGATATCAAAGGTTAAATTTTCAGCAGTTGTATTATCCATATTAATTGATGGCGTCACTAACCAAGCTTCAATTTCTGCTGCACCTGAACTAAATCCTGAAATTTGTGCATATTTACTGCCACTAAAACTACCTAAAGTATATTTAGTAGTTCCACCACTAACGTTTACGTTTGTCCAACCAGCGGTAGTTAATGCACCAATATTAGCATATGATTCAAAATTGTCTTGGTAAAATATTGTGGCTCCATTTGCAGTACCTGGACACTCCAAAAATACTGGGTCGCAACGGTCTGCACCACTCAAATTGATATCTGCTCTTGAGTTAACTGCTAACACATTGAAATCATCGCCAAAATCTCTAGAAAAAATCCCTTGGATTGATCCTTTTCCTTGTGCAACAGGTAAGGCTTTAAAATCGGCAAACGTACTTGTTTGTAATAAGATTGATCCATTATCTGTACAACTCTCAATAGTTCTAAAACCATCAAATTGATCACTAGCTTCACCGGCATAGGTTAAACCTAATTGATTTCTATCAATTTGTACATCGTTGAATTGTACCAACGTATTGATATCTCGAGGACCAAAACTGGCAATCGGACCAGATTTTGGAATTAGCGTTACTAATTCAGTTCCTCTTATCACGAAACTTCTATATTCAAATTCTTGAATTTGTTCAAGTCCGTTTCCAATTGCTTTACCTAGCACTAAAACACCATTTTCTTTACCGACTGCTAAACCATTTAATTTAACATAAACTTTTCTTCCTACCTGATAGGTTTCATACAGACCTCTAGTGTTAATATCTATTTTTAATCCAAGTCGAGGATCAGCAGTAGGGTCACTGTCATCAACTTTATTTTGAATAATCAGTTCCTCAAAAAAGTTACCAGCTTGGTCACTTGAAATTACATAACCTTCAATATAAAGAGGCTCTATGTCAAATTCGAAAGTTCCTACTTGATCGCCATCAGCAATTGCATCATTATATCTGGCAACAACTGCGCTGAAGGTAGTAACGTTATTAGGATTAATATTAGGATCTACGATTGAGATATCTGGTGTTTTGAAATCATCATCTTCCACACAAGAAGTAAATGAGAAGGTCATCGTCAAAACAACTAATAAGGTTAAAAATTTGTTTGCTTTCATCATTATATATATTAAAAGTTTATTCTATTTTATTAAAATCTAAAGTACACATTTACGAAATAGGTTGTGCCACGACCATACCAATATTTTGACCCAAACACAGGCGTATCTAATGCCTGATCATCTCTTAATTGTCGGAAATTAGCATTTCGTCCCTGCTCAAAACCACCAGTTTTGTGTACAACGTCCAATAGGTTATTGACACTTGCAAAGAAACCTACGAAATAATCATCAATTTTCCATGATTTACCACCTACAAGATTAACTAGCATATAGTTGTCAAATTTTTCTTGTTTCAACAATTTTCTGGCTAAATCTTCGTCATAATCATTAAATGGTAATCCGTCTGCATCAGTCGTAAAGTTTTTAGTACGCGTCAAAGGACTAATATCGATATATGTGTTATCAAAAAAGTTAGCAGTTGCTCCAACCCACCAGTAATCAGGATCACGATATTCAAAACCTACTGAATAAGCTGTTTGAGGGCCACCTGCAATTTTATAGTCTTTTAAGTTAGAATTGCCATAATTAATAAAACCTTCTGTTCCTAGAATAAGTTGATCTGCTGGGTCATTTGTAGGTTCAAAAGTCAAAGTTAAGTCAGGATTATTAGTGTAAGTGTATTGACCTACAGATGCAACACCTTTAAGTTTGATAGTAGGTGTTACTTGTGCTTCAATACCAAACTCTCCTCCAATGTGTTTTTTATTGATACCTTGAAGTATTTCTTGAATAAAAGCGGTGGTACTTCCGCCAATACCATCTGCATAGTAGAATGAAATTTCGTTAGCATTTTCAATGGTAGTGTAATACCCTGTTAATTTAGCTTTCACGATAGGAGAACGAAAGATATAGCTAGCATCTATGGTATTGACAGTCTCCACATCAATTGGTCGGTTAATTTGATCTCCAACCACATTGTGGTTTTCTCTCGAATTAGAATAGGTATTGCGCAGTGATGGAGCTCTTTCAATATAGGCCGCATTGACATCAAATAGATGTTTTCCTGTCAGTTTATAAGTGAATCCTCCTTTAGCTCCAAAACCAGTAAAATCTAGTTTTCGACCTTTTCCTAAAGAATTATTTGGGAATGCTCCATTTTGATAGATACCTTCTCTTTGATATTCTGTTTTAGTGACATCAGCCGCGAGATAGAAATCGATTTTATTATATTTAAATAAAGCACTAGCATAGCCATTTAGGGTGTTTGAATAAAGATTGAAATTATATCTAAATTTATCACCTTCAGTAACAATTCGGTTAGGATTCTGTAAATCACTTTGGATTGTAATAGGATCGGTAGCGAAAGAATCTACGTCTAAATAAGTACTTGCTCCCAGCAAATCGATAACGGAGGCAAAATTAGAAGACTTCAATTTTGTGTAATTCACAGAGGCATTGAACTGTATATTCTGATTAAATTCAGTATTTAAAAT
>JAGXIE010000042.1 GCA_024635765.1 Flavobacteriaceae bacterium
GCTTGCTTTATTGATATCGTCCATGATACCAATGTCTTCTTGAATCTCAATTAAATCAAGTTTAAGATTGTTGCGTATTTCCTTCAGTATTTTTATCTCAAGGGTTCTCTCATTTTTTTCGTTATTCCAATTATTGATTTGAAGGGCAATCAAGATACCAATAACAACAAGAATGATTTCGCCGATGGCGTATTTGAAGTATTTGGAGGTTTTGTTTTCCATGAGAAGATTTTTGCGGATATTACGGAAGAGTTTTATCATCTAAATAATTTATAAACAAAAAGGTTCAATTTTTTGAATTAATGTTTGTACGCTTTCTTTTATGTTTTCAATTAATTGTTTCTCGCGCTCACAAATTATGATGGCTAGATTCATTTGGTTTTTGAATTCAACGAAAATTGGGTGATTAGAATCTTTCTGCCACTCAACACTTTTTAAGAGTGATTGTAACTCTTTGCTATA
Organism: Flavobacteriaceae bacterium; assembly: GCA_024635765.1. GTDB lineage: Bacteria > Bacteroidota > Bacteroidia > Flavobacteriales > Flavobacteriaceae > JBPOFM01. The sequence goes on from JAGXIE010000042.1 coordinate 463, forward strand.
GACATTTTTATAGAAAGGTACTTCTTGAAGTCCAAAATCTGTATTATTGCTATATTCAGATTCTCTTATTAAAAGATTTACATTCGCTTCAATAATTTGTAAACCATTATCCAATTCAGAATAGTAATTTAGAATGGAATTTTTCAACTCTTGATTTTTGAGATTTTCTAATTTTCCAGAGGATGTAATATCAATGATGGCAGCTTTGGAAGGAATGAAGTGATAGGATCTTACCGCAGCTAGATAATCGTTAAGTAACACCGATTTATCGTCTTGAATTTTTAAAAGATTAATTAAAAATCGATCTAAAACAACTATTCTTTTTTCAAGCGATTCTTTAGATCTTTCAAGGTTTATTAGGTCACTAGACAGATCTTCATTTATTTTACAATAGTAGGAACGCTCTTGTTGTTCCAACTTTATGTTTTCGTTCCAATTATTGATTTGTAGTGCAATCAAAATTCCGACGACCACAAGGATGATTTCTCCTATGGCGTACTTAAAATATTTTGAAGTTCTGTTTTCCAAGAGAAGGTTTTTACGGATGTTTCGGAATAGTTTTATCATTTTGTGTTATTTAAAATGCTAATTAATTCCTGTGTTTTAATTTTTAAGTCTTTTAACAATTCGGTATGAGCATAAGCTATACTCTCTCTGAAGCGCGTTAAATTCAAGAGGATTAGTTCATTTTCCTCCTTTTCAAGGATTCTTTTAGAAATAGATTCTAAGCGATGAGAGTACGGTTGATTTACTTTGTTAAAATAAATAAGACCAAATATTTTTGGATTATAATTTTGATCTGTAAGAAGCGAATTATTGTTTTGTATAACTTTTTCTATACGTTCCAAATCTTGATAATAGATAATCAATTTATTTTTGAAGTCATTATTCTGTATGAGGTCAATATTCCCAGAGGAAATTAAATCTGTATAGGTGGGATCCATACTTACAAAGGTTTTTCTCGAAGTTAATTCGGATAGATTTATCATAAGCAACGAGTCTATAGCTAGACGATCAGTTTTATAGAATGATGTTAATACGCGTCCGGCATTATGAATAAAGTTCTTTTCATATCCCAAATGAACATCAATAGAATCTAATTGATTTTTTAAATCACGCTTTATATTGGAAAGATATGTCGATTCTTTTGCTTTTTCTAACCTGTGTTGATTCCAGTTGTTGATGCTCAAGGCAATCAGAATCCCGATGACCACGAGGATGATCTCGCCGATGGCGTATTTGAAGTATTTGGAAGTTTTTCCTTCAATGAGAAGGTTTTTGCGGATATTTCTGAAAAGTTTGATCATGATTTAATCAATGGCGGTTTCTTGTAATATTTTTTGAATTAATATTTTGGCTTCTTCAAGTTCAATTTTGGTGCTGTTTAGGACAAACAATTTGTCGTTTATGTAATTTTCAAATTTATAATCTGAAAGTAACAAGGCATTATTTATGTTTAATTGTGAAGCAGTACTTTTAAATTTCTGACCAAATGCGTCTATGTTGCGCAATGAACCGTTATTTTTAATATAACGTATCAATTCTGTACTTGTGCTTTCCACTAGGTTCATGGTATCTTGTAATTCATTGAAAAACCGGTTCCACTGAAACAGAAGTTTTTTTAGCTTGTCACTGCTTAATTTTGATAGTCCACCTGAATTTTTTAGGTCGTTTAAAACAAACTCACTGGGTTTCCAAGTAGGACTTGCTAAAATTTTATTCATGATACTGTCTGCCTGACGAGAAGAGGTATATATGCTATCTTTATGAAACATTTTAAATACGTGTTCTAAAGCATCTGTTGTAGCTTCAAGTTTAATCATAACTATTTCAAGATCATTAAGATTTTCACTAAATTCTGTATGAAGGTTTAAAATAGTGACGTTTTCTTTAAGTTTTTCTTTTCGGGTTTCATTCCAATTATTAATCTGCAGTGCAATCAAAATCCCAATGACCACGAGGATGATTTCGCCGATGGCGTATTTGAAGTACTTACCTGTTTTTCCATTTGCCATGAGGTTATATCTTATTTTTCTAAAGAATTTAATCATTGGTTAGGTTTTGTGAATTTAGAAATACTACTTCATTTTTTTCAATAATTCATCAATCTCTTCAATGGTGTCAATCAATATATTTTGATACCACTCCATTTGAATAAAGTGATGGTACATGTCATCTAAAAGTTCTGAAAATTGATATGTATTTAGTTCAGGAAAGTGTCCTATTCTTCTATTGTGGCTGTATTTTTGGGTTAAATGATTCCATCTGCCATCAAGTATTTCTCCGTTGTCAATTAACCTGGAGTACGTTGAATTATACAATTTAATGATTGAATTCGTAAGACTTTTATTATTTAAAGTATTGATTTCATTACCAGCGATAGCAGATTGATATGACCCAGAAATTGGATAAAATGTTCGTTGACTAGTGTAATACACTGCAAGCAGTGAATCTAATGTGATATTTTCTGTAATGCTCGACGGCGAGTTCACATTATTTAAAGTTTTATAAACTTCAATTTTAGGCTCTAACTCTTCAATTACATCCAGTATATATTTTTTGTCTTGAATCAAATCATTTTTCACACCTTCTATGAATTCTTTTTCAGCAATATTCTTTTTTCTATTTTCGTTCCAATTGTTAATGGACAAGGCTATCAAAATTCCAATCACTACAAGGACTATTTCCCCTATTGCGTATTTAAAATACCTGCCTGTCTTTCCTGTTTCCATGAGATTGTATCTTATTTTGCTGAAAAATTTAATCATTGTTTTATTTCTAAAGATAGCTCAACCACCATTTATCCTTATTGTTTGCTTTATAAAGCATATATTTTTTACTTAATGGATAGAGGAGAAGGACGATTCCAATCCAGACTAAATATACCACAAAAAGCGAGTATCCATAGTTCGAGAGACTCTTGCTACTGAAACTTTCTGCCGTTAAAATCATTTTGTGCCAATCGCCTCCAAAAATTAATATACCCATAATTGCAAACACATGAATCACGAATACATGAAGGAAATAATAGAACAATGGCACTCTACCAAAAACTAAAAAGAAATCAGTGAGCTTATTCTTGGTGCTCTCAAAGGCATATAGAAATAGGAGTGAAGGCCCAAGGGTAATGCAGAAATATAATAATGACGGCGGATATTTAGTCAGGCTAAAAAAGGACATAATGGTTTTTGTAGTGGTATCCTGCATGGACCAAGGCACTAAATCGCCATAGAGGTTAAGACTTCGCAATAGAAAAAAAAGACCGATGGATGCAAATCCCATATTTAGTAACCAATTTTTTCTGATGGTTGCATCAAAACCCTTTGAATATAATTGTCCGAAACAATACCCCAAAGCCATCATTCCAATCCATGGTACTAATGGATACTTTAGCACAATCGTATAATTTGGATTTAAATGCATCCTTTGTTCTTGGTGCAATATATACCAAACTATATCTTGAAGGCTTTGTCCTTGCATCACAATACCATCCAATAGGTTATGCCCAAAAATAATAAGTAGACCCATTCCAAGAATCACTTTTTTAGGCAAATAAATAAGAAATGATAAAAAAATCATGCTTGCTCCAATAGCCCAAATTACCTGAAATATTTGAATGCTATATGAAAGGTCAAAAGTCCAAATTAGATTATTGACGACTACCTCTAAAAAAATGAGCCATAGACCTCTCGTGAAAAGGAATTTGAACAACTCTCCCTTTGTTTTTTTACTACCGTACAAAAAGGCCGAAGTTCCGGCCAAAAACACAAATACTGGCGCACAATAATGCGTGATGAACCTTGTGAAAAAGAGCATTGGTGTCGTGGTTTCCAAATTGGTAGGGTCATTGAAAAAGGAACCATAGTGGAAATAGTCTCTTACATGGTCCAATGCCATGATGACCATGACGACGCCTCGCAAAACGTCAATGGATTCGATACGGTTGGTTTTTGGAATCGTCTGTGTCATGCTATCGTTTAATTGGATGTCTTTTTCGGTAACTCAAATTACGCCATAGCCATTCCAACGGTCCAAAATAGTAGTACTTAAGCCATATAGGACTTGCTATCAATTGAAATAGCCAAATAGAGAAAACGATATACATCAACTCATGTCGCTGGAAGGTTCCAAACAATCCAAAACCAGCACCTGTAAAAATGAACATGGCAAAAACGGAATGCATGACGTAGTTTGTCAATGCCATTTTTCCAACGGCAGAAAGCGCACTTTTCAACCATTTTAGAATAGGAATTTTACAGAGTAACATAATGAGTCCTATGTGGCCCATTGCCGTAGGAACTCTTCCCAAATCGTAGGTAATATTAGACTTGGAAAAGCTTAATAAAGAAAAGTTTCCATCAATTACCATTTGTGTTTCATAGTAGTTCACACTAAACCCTATTGCATAACCAATGATGCAAAAGAGGGCATAAAAGCGATAGGACTTTTCGGCAGAAAGGATATTCAATTTGAATAAAGCGATACCCAATAACATCATACTTAATATATCCCATACATCATATCGATATGGAAAATGCTTATGGAAATTCATATTAATGGGTGCTAAAAATGCAACGACATCAAAATAGCCTTTACGCATATTGGTATTGTACTTTTCAATTGCTTCTGGTGAGCGTTCTGATTGTATTTTTTCCCATTCATGAGAAGTCTCTTTCAATTCATCTGTGAGTTCTTTGCCATCGGCTTTATATTGATTGACCATAGCGACATCTTCCATAAATTTTACATCCTTTTTATAATCCGCATAATTCCAAAGTGTACCAATCGCAAATAACAAAATTGCACTAAAGATTAGTTTTCTGGGAGCCAGGTTTCGGAATGTGTACACTAAAAATCCTTGAAGCGCATAGCTGAATAAAATTTCTCCAACCCATAGCAGTAGGTACGCATGGATAATACCAAAAACCAATAGCCATGTGAGTCTTCTAAAATAAATATTTGCGGCTTCTATACCAGCACCTTTTTTCTCCAATCGGTCCAGCAGAATGAACATGCCAACACCAAACAGTAGAGAGAACAGCGCTCTCATAGTGCCTTCGAAAAACATATTGGAAGTAATCCAAGTGTACAAATCCCAACCGGTTGCGCCTCCCGACACAGTTGGGTCTCCATAGGCATGGGCCAATCCCATACCATTGATGTTCATGATGAGAATGCCGAAAAGAACAATGCCTCGCATGATGTCCAATGAATGAATCCTGTCGGATGCCTTTAAAGGGGTTAAGGATGTTTGTGTTGTAGTCATAATGGTTGGTTGTTAGGTTGGTTAGTGAAATTAAAACTGAAAATAAATAAACTGTTCACCGCTTCCTTGTGAAATGGCAATTAAGAAAAACATTATGGCCCAAACGATTCCCAAAACAATTGGGGATGTCTTTTGAGATACTTCTTTCATGGATGTATTTCTCATGACCCAATGACAGATAAATAGAATACTTATAAGGCTCATCACCTTGACGATGTCGAAAGTCCCCAATAGTTTCTCTCCATCTCCATTCAAAGACAACATTGAATAAATCATATTTTTGGCAACTGAAAACTCCCTTGCTCTAAAAAACACCCACGTAATATTGACCAACGTGTAAGTAAGTAAAGCGAGTAAGATGCCGCTAAAAGCATTGATTTTAATATGGATTTTACCTCGTAACATGCGTTCGATTACTAAATAGATACCATGTATGGCACCCCAAACCACAAAGGTCCATGCGGCACCATGCCATAAACCGCCCAACAACATCGTTATCATAAGCGCTGAATACATACGAACAACACCATGTTTGTTACCGCCTAATGGAATATATAAATAGTCTCTTAACCATGTAGACAAGGTAATATGCCAGCGTCTCCAGAAATCGGAAAAACCAATTGCTGCGTAGGGATACTTAAAGTTATCCGGTAAAATAATACCGAGCATTAAAGCAACACCAATAGCACATGTGGAATAGCCTGCAAAATCAAAAAATATCTGACCAGAAAAAGCAAGAGTTCCAGTCCAGGCATCCAGTCCGGTTAAAATATCTTTAGAGCCAAATACTGTATCGGCTGTATCTGACAATAAAGTGTCTGCCAATACCACTTTTTGGAACAAACCGATTGTAAGTAAAAACAATCCCCAAATAAACTGGTTTATGGTAGCTTTCTTTTCTTCATAAAATTGTGTTACCAAATCTTGCGCCCTGACTATCGGACCCGCTACCAATTGAGGAAAGAAGGTAACATACAGTGCGAAATCCAAGAATGTTCGTGCACGTTCTGTGCGTTTTAAATACATGTCTATGGTATAAGACATTGTTTGAAAGGTATAAAAAGAAATTCCCATAGGAAGAATAATATCCATTGGTTGTGCTTGATAGCCGTAACCATAGCTGTTTACAACTGAGGTGAAATTATCTAACATAAAATCTCTGTATTTGAAGAAACCTAGAAAGCCTAAATTGACACACATGCTCAAAAGCAGCCACAACTTACGTTTTCGCTGATTTTCTTCAACAGCTAATTTTTTACCTGCAACCCAATCCACGATTGTAGAAATCCAAAGTAAAATGACCAACGGTGGATTCCATAGACCATAGAACACATAACTAGCGAAGAGTAACAAGCGTTTTTTATTGGTCCAGTTGAAAATTTTTGAATAATAAAGTGCCAAAACAATGACTAAAAATAAGACGAAACTTAAAGAGTTGAATAGCATAATTAGTTGGTTTTAGAGTTAGACAGTGCACCATCAGATTTCATTATTTTCACTAATTCAGTAGTGAAATACCGTGCGTCTGGTGCCGATAAATGAGACCACTCGGGACATTCCAAATGTTTTAATTGCTCATAGTCTTCATAATGATAGGCTTTCGCATTGGTAGCATTGACCAATGTGTCCCAATACTCCGTACGTGGTAAAAATTTATCTTCTCCTCCTTTCAACCAACCGCTAGAAGGACATCTCAATAAAATAAGATTGCCACCGCGTTCCATGAATTTTTTTGCATCATCAACAAAAAATTTGGTGGTCGATTCCTTATCTGGAGGATTTGTATTACTCATGATAAAAAATTTCCACACTCTTTGAATCGAATTTGCAAAAGCGGTATCCGTTGCTGTTCTTTCGCTCATATAATTATTCCGGTCTTCATCGATATATTGGAATGCGTAGAATGGTGGGTCTTTGGGTTTTCCTGTTCTATTGCCGATGTCTATCGTATTCAACAATGATTTTAAATCAATGTCATCCGACCAGCCCTCTTCACTAGTAGAAACAAATGCTAAATTCTTTTGAAGCGGGAGTGATAACCAATGGTTGAGACGTTGAGCGTAAGTTCTGTCTTCATAATAATCAATACGAGTTTGTGGTCGTTTCCAAGGTCCTGCTTCAGGAAAGGTCGTGGAAAAAAAGAGTCCTGGTGTAACGCCCACGAGGATGGTGCCTTTAAAATCTGTATAATTAACTATATCATGAAACGTAGGAATTGGCGAGCCTCCTGCGCAGGCCAATTGAATTGGTCTTACTCCCGTTTCTTTTTCCCATTCATCAAGTTGTATGTCAAATAGTACCCGTGAAGATCCTAAAAGGACAACATCATTTTTTGACGCATTTTCTACTTCGGCCCTTTGTACAGCCCAAAGATTTTTGTCATCATCCAAATCTGGAATTTTTCCTTGGTCTCTCCAATAGAGTTCCCAAGCAGCAATGCCAATGACACTTAAGGCCACTGCAATGATTAAGGTTTGTTTTAGTTGCATAATGGTTTGTTTTATTGGTTTTCATTTTTATGTGATTGAAGATGGCCGTCTTCAATCAGTTTCGTAACCATATCCTTGGTATAACTTAATGCATCAGTATAATACATGTGAGACCAATCTGGTAAGGTATATTTTGACATGAATTCATGATCTTCAAAATGATAGGATGGGCAATTGATCATTTTCATAAATGGATCATACACTTTTTCCCTTGGTAGCATTCTTTTGGTATGTTTATTCCATTCTTCTTCTGATTTGTGGCGTACAAAAATAATTTTGCCACCTCGATCCTTAAAAACAGTGATGACTTTTTGATAGTAATCAAACACTTCAGGCATATCATCTTTTACAACATCGTATTCTGGTAAATTAGGCAGAAAACCGTCCCATACATATTGGATTTTTTTTGCAAAACTGGAGTCGTTGATCATGGCCGGAAACATGATCAGGTTTCTGTCTTCATCGTGATAGCTGAAATTGTAAAGCATTCGCTCTTCTTCAATCCTTCCTGGTATGGAAATTCTATTTACAAGTGATTTCAAATCCAGATCGTTATAGAACTTCAGTTCAGATGAGGTCAACATTACCAAATTCCGTTGTAAAGGTTTTGATATGAAATATCCAAGTTTTTGGGCATACGTTTCATCATGGTAATGATCTATCCATTTTTGTGCACCATTCCACCATGGATTATTTGCTTTATCAAACCAAAATACTGGCGTTATTCCAATTACAATAGTTCCATTAAATGAGGTGTTATAAACGATATCATCCAGAAAGGGACCTGGGGGTTTTCCATCTGTAGAAAGGTTTATGGGCTTTATCCCTTGAACATCTTCCCATACATGGGTATTAAAGTTAAATCCAGTTCTTGATGATCCAATAATGATAACGTCTTCAGCAGTGGCAGTCTCAACTTTTGCCCTTTCTTTTACCCACAAATATCTATCATCTTCTAAACCTGCTTTGTAGTGATCGGTTTGAGTGCGCCAATACAATTCCCATGCACTCAAGCTTAATATGCTTAAAGCGATAGCAATAATTAAGGATTGTTTAAAGTTCATGTTAGTATGTTTATTTCATAATTTTATAATGGCATCCACGTCACTAAAATCGACTGAATGATAAAAAACACAATAAACGGAATGACTAAATAGCCCATCACATCTCGCGCTTGAATTTTAATTCCTTTTCCCATGATGGGAAATACAAGCAACAAGAAAAAGGGCTGCAATAGATTGGTTAAACTTTCTCCATAAGCAATAGACAATGAAGCTCTCGATATCATTGCTGTGACCTCATTGGGAGGCAACCCTAAACCAA
>JAGXIE010000043.1 GCA_024635765.1 Flavobacteriaceae bacterium
AGCGAAGCGCACACCACTAGTCACGCTTCACTACATAAATTGCCCTTGCGCCTACCACGTAGGCGCAGGTCGCACTTATGCTATTGGCAACGTGCTCTACCCCCACCATCCTAATCAACTTCTGTCGGCGTAATTAAATGCTCCTCATTTTTAGCTGCGCTGTGTTCTGGTTAAAATATGCAATATTTTGTATTTTAGATTAAACTTAAAACCATTGATCATGATTACTAAAACAATTCAAATACAGGAATTTACTATCGATGAATTAGCCGATAAAGTATCCGATAAACTAATGTTAAAAATTGAAGTGTATCTAAAAGAATATGCGACTAAAAATGATGATACAATACTCACTCGGGAAGAAACAGCCGAATTTCTAAAAGTTGATATATCTACAATTCATAATTGGTCTAAAAAAGGGACATTGATTCCGTTTGGCATCGGAGGTCGGGTGTACTTTAAAAAACAAGAAATTATTAATTATTTGGAAAATCATCGCTTTAAATATAAATAACCTCAATGTCATTTGTTTTTATTGTATCTGAAAAAGTTGCCAGTTGTCTTGTTATAAAAAATAAAAAAAGCAAGTAAAATTATTTGGCTAACATCATCCAACGCTATTGGCTATAAAGTTCAAGCCCTCCGGGTTTTTAAAAAAATCTCCACCCTCAAATTTTATAACAAACATTCTTTCAAAAATGAACTGAAAACTGCCACTGTCAACTGTCAACTAAAACCCGGGTAGTATTTTTTCAAAAAAACTTGACAGCCATCCAACGCCAACAAGTAAACTACTTTCTTTTTTTCTTTTTTCTTTTAAAATTGATGTGCGAGCGCAGCGAAGCATAACTTTAATTGCGTCGCTATGTCAACTTTTGAAATCAGAACACACCAGACTGGAAGAACTTATTCCGGACCACACTTTTTTATGTTGAATAAAGGATTAAACAGCGGCAGACCAATGCCGGAACCTTGCCCTAATTGCTTTGTGATCACAACAAACTCCGAGGATCTCCGGGAATCGCTTTTTTACTTGTGTCTGGCCCTTAAAACAGGGAGGTACTTCAGCTTTTATTTAAAGGGAAGTGTAATTCCATTTATCTGCATTACGGATGCGAGAACAGTCATTAAAAATGCTTTGCAAAAGAATGAGCAGCAGGCCTGGGACATTAAAATTTTAAAGCTTCAAAAAATTGAAGCTTTCGAGGCAAACTTAAAGCTGCAGCTGAAAACAATTTCAGATTTAAAAATGGCCTTGTTGAGGTTTTAAACGAATAAAAAATGATAAAAGTAATCATTGCCGGAGGTCGAAACTTTGACAATTATGCCAAACTTTGCCAGGCTTGTGACGAAATCCTAAAAGATCAAAACGATGTAGAAATTGTGAGCGGTGCCTACAAAGGCGCCGATCTTCTCGGTGAAAGGTATGCAGCAGAGCGTAACTACCCAATTAAGCAATTTCCGGCCGATTGGCGCCGGTACGGAAAAAGTGCAGGACTCAAACGAAATACTGAAATGGCTGCCTATGCCGACGCGCTCATTGCTTTTTGGGATGCTGAAAGCAAGGGCACTAAACATATGATTGAATTGGCAACACGAGCCGGTTTGAAAGTGAAAGTCATTTACTTTTAAATGTCCTGAACTTATTTCAGGTCCTGTTGACTAAGCAAGAAACCATTTAAAATCAATAATCAATTTAAATTGATACACTTTGTTGAAACTTAACCTTATTTAGCTTAGTTTAGTAGCATAAAAAATTGCAAACAATTCATAATAAATTTGGAATAAGATTTTCAGTTATCAGGAAATTTAAATTGTATAACATTTAGACTTAAATGATATAACAAATTACATACAAGTCAATGTAAAGTATACTTTTTTTTAAATGAATCACTAGAATATGAGTTATTTTTCAACAAACTATAATAAAATTAACTATCCAGTAGCAACAGATGCAATAAAAGGATTAAGAAATGCTCAATTAGGAGCTATCTATGCAATTGGAGCTCATTTTACAATTGATAAAACCGAACCAGCTTTAGTTGTTATGCCAACTGGTTCAGGCAAGACAGCGGTGCTAAATTTATCTGCATATCTTTTAAGAGCTTCAAGAGTTCTTGTAATTAGTTCAAGTGTAATGGTTCGAGGGCAAATTGTTGAGGAATTTGAAAAACTTAAAACATTGAAAGCCTCAAACGTTTTCCATGCTGAATTAGAACTGCCTAAAGTAAAAGAAATAAAATCACCGATCAAATCAACAGAAGAATGGGAAGCTCTTAAAGAGTTTGATGTAGTTGTAGGAATTCCTAATAGTATTAATGTAGGAATAAATAATGCATTCAAGCCGCCAGAAGATTTGTTTGATTTAATTCTTGTTGATGAAGCTCATCATGTACCTGCCTTTACATGGACAAATGTTGTAAAAGCATTTAGTGAGGCTAAGAAAATTTATTTTACAGCAACTCCTTTTAGACGAGATAAAAAAGAAATAGAAGGTAAACTTGCTTATTTGTATCCACTTTCTAAAGCCTATGAAGATAAGATATTCGGAAATATTGGTTACTATCCTGTAATAACTGATAATCCAAATATTGATTTAGCAATTGCACTTGAAGTTGAAAAAGTATTTAATACAGATAAGGCTTTAGGATTCAAACATTTTATGATGGTTAGAACCGAATCCAAAGATCATGCTGAGCAACTCGCAAAGTTATATCTGGCGAATACCGGTCTAAAACTTAAAAAAGTTGACAGCACTTTAAGTTATAGAACAATCAAAAAAACAATACAAAAACTTAGAGAAGGAGAATTAGATGGTATTATCTGTGTCGATATGTTGGGAGAAGGGTTTGACTTCCCTAATTTGAAAATCGCCGCAATTCATAGCCCTAAAAAATCTTTGGCAAATACATTACAGTTCATTGGAAGATTTGCAAGAACTAATGCTGAAAATATTGGAGAAGCGAAGTTTTTAGCTATTCCATCGGATATAGAGATCGGGAAAAGAAAACTTTATGAAGAGGGTGCTATTTGGAATGACATCATTAGAAACTTAAGTGAAGAGATCTTAGAAGATGAAGATGAAATCAAAAGGGTGTTAGACACATTTGAAAAGGAAGAAACCGATTCTTATGTTAAAGAAGATATTTCTTTTTACAATTTAAATCCCTATTGTCATGTGAAAGTTTACAAGGCAGATGGAGTTGATTTAGATGGTATTATTGAAATATATGGGCACGAAATCATTTATCATGCAATTAGTCGAGAACATAATGCACTTGTTTTCATTACTAAAGAAACAGATAGACCGAAATGGATATTAACAGATGATTTAATAAATATTAAGCACTACTTCTTTTTAATTTACTATGATATTGACACCCACCTTTTATTTATTCACTCATCAATAAAAACAGTAAAGTTCTATGATGAACTTGTAGAAGAATTCGCGACCGGAAAATATGAAAGAATCTCTAAATATCAAATAAATAAAGTCCTGATGAATATTTCGAATCCTGAATTTTTTAATATTGGAATGCAAAATCGATCTGCAAATAGTGGCGAATCATATAGAATTATTGCAGGACCAAATGCTGAAAACACAATTAGAAAAAGTCACAGCAAGAATTATGCAAATGGGCACGTCTTTATGAAAGGTCAAGCGGAGGGTTCAAATGTCACTATTGGTTATAGTAGTGGTTCAAAAGTGTGGAGTAATGCTTACGAAAAAATTCCGAATTTTATTAAATGGTGTAAAACTCTTGCAGTAAAAATTGTTAGTAATATAGATGTAAAAACAAATACTGGTTTTGATAATCTTCCTATCGGAAAAGTTGTAGATAATTTTCAATTACCTGCTCACATTGCAACATGGCATCACGACACATTTAGTGACACCCCTTTCTTTCATATGATACTTGAAGACGAAATCCTTTTAACTACTCAACTTTTAGATTTTGCAATTGAAATAAAGAAAGACTTTAGTACTTTGAATCAACTTGCAATTGATTTTCTACACGATGACATAATAATTCCTCTCTCATATGATTTCGAAAATCATTTCCAGTTTCGTGAAGTACAGAACTTCACTTATTTTCTTGAAATCAATAGTCAAAATATAGAATTACTTAAATATCTAAACGAAGCACCTCTTCAAATTTATTTAGATGATTTTGCTACTATCAGTAATCATGAATTCTTTGCGCCACCTAAAGAGGGAGATTACCAGTATTCACCAGATAAAATATTATCGGCTGATTGGGATGCAACTAATACTGACATTACTAGAGAATTCTATAAAGAAAATCAAGAGAAAGTTGACAACGGTAATAGGAACTCTATACACGAAACTTTAAATATTTCATTAACCGCTGAGAATTATGATATTTTAATTTATGACCATGGCACAGGGGAAGTTGCTGATTTTATAACTATTATGGAGTTAGCAGACAAAATCCAGATTAGTTTGTATCATGTAAAAGGTTCAACAGGAAATAATCCAGGTGATAGGGTTGCCGATGTTTATGAAGTGTGTATGCAAGCTGTTAAATCGCAAGCATGGACTACTAATAAACATACTTTCAAGAATAAAATTCTAAATAGGACAAAAGATCATTTTGAGAAGTTTATTGTCGGTGACATAGTTGCTTTAAATGCATTAATGAATAAAAGCAAAAGAGTAGAATTTAGTTTTTCTATCGTGCAGCCAGGGATATCACAAGCATCATTTTCACCAAAACTTAGTTATATACTAGCAGCTACCGACGACTCTTTAATTAATAGCGGGTTTGAACCACTTGTTGCAATTGGATCATGATTTATAATTTATTAAAAGGCCAGCAGGTAACACCTCTTTAAATTTATACTTACATATAAACTAAACTACGAATCGACAAACATTCAACAAACGATTTGCTACGTCCGAAAAATATCCGATCTTTAAGTCGCACAAATCTTATAAAAAACCGTTAGTAAACATTATGCAGAAACATTAAAAAAAGAATAATGAAAAAAACGAACATACATTGGACAAAAGAAGAACTAAAAATTTACATTCTTATTTATTGCGCTAACGCTGATTTTTCAGAATCAAAAATAGAAATAGACTATATCAAGTCTAAAATGCAGCCTAATAATTTTGAAAAAATCCATAATGAATTTGAGAATGATAATGATTATCAAAGTATTCAAAAAATCCAATCATCAATTATAGAACATCACTATGAAAATAATGAATCTTTACTAAAAGAAATAATGGAACTCTTTTTAATTGACGATAGATTTGATGTTTTGGAACAAAATCTATATATGGGATTGAAACATATTCTTAAATGATATAGTTTACCAACAATAAATTAACATCATTAAAATGAGTGTTTATTCAAGCCTTTGATAAAATCCAAAAATATCTGGTTGTCACGCTGATTTCTTTTTAGAGACTTTTGAATCTGAAAACAATTTCCTCAAAATATAGGAAACAAAAAAACTGACCACAGCGCCAATCACAGACATAATTGCTGTGAAAAGCAAATCATTCATCCCGATATTCAAAGCGGTTGACAACAACGTGCCTCCAATAACTCCCGACCTTATTTGAATATCATGAATCATTATTTTTCCAGTTCATTTTCATCGTCCGAAACTACGGCCTGACTCACTGCAGTGGCCACAGTTCCAACAACGGTTAAATATGTGGCAATGGTAATTACCAATGCAGGTAATGCTATTGGAGCTGCTATGATGGCTCCGCCGGTGGCGGCCAAAGCAATGCCAATATTCCTCAGTTTCCTAAAAAATGTTGGGGTGGTTTTTTTATAGCGATCTATTAAGTTCATCGGTTAAGATTTTATGGTTAATGTGACAATTTCTTTTCGGTCAAATGCCTGATAGCACAAGGACACTAATTTTTGAAGCAATGGTTTTGAGGCTGTTCCTTTTCCAATTCCCGACAAAAAGGTGACCGGGGCAATGCAGCCCAGCAATTCTGATTTTGCATCATTTGCCGGATGTATCAGAATCAGGCTTCTTCCCGGAACATTTTCCAGTATTAAATGATGGTTAAACTTTTCAGAATAACGCGCTTTTAATTTATAAACTCCTTCCGGAATGCAGGACTTCATTTTCTGGTTTTCCAGCCAGGGAAGTTCAATGGCAAAACCCAAAAATCCGTTATTATAAAAGAGGGCACCGTTGGTACCCTCTTTAAAATAGGTTCTGTGTAAATG
>JAGXIE010000004.1 GCA_024635765.1 Flavobacteriaceae bacterium
GTTTTCAACAATGCCTTGAAAGCCATCAGTCCAAACAATACAAAACCGATTTTGATGTATGAACAACAAAAAATGGGCACTGTAGATGAGATGTTGAACAGCATCATAAAAAATTCGTTTGAAGCCATTAAAGAAGCTAATAAAATTCAGAGACAGCCTGCTCCACTTTCAAAATTGAAATTGGGACTGGAATGTGGAGGTTCTGATGGATTTTCAGGAATATCGGCAAATCCAACATTGGGTTATACATCAGATATGTTGGTGGCGTTAGGGGGCACAGCCATTTTATCTGAATTCCCTGAATTGTGCGGTGTAGAACAGGAATTGGTGAACAGATGTGTAACCGAGGAATCCGCCAATCGTTTTCTGGAATTGATGAAAGCTTTTGAAAAATCAGTGGTTGATGCAGGTTCAGGCTTTGACATGAATCCGTCGCCAGGAAACATCAAGGACGGATTGATTACGGACGCGATGAAATCGGCGGGCGCTGCCAAAAAAGGCGGAACCTCGCCCGTAGTGGACGTACTGGATTATGGCGAATATGTTACCAAACCGGGATTAAACTTATTATGTACACCAGGGAATGATGTGGAAAGCACGACGGCCATGGTTGGCTCTGGAGCAAATATTGTTTTATTTACTACAGGTTTGGGAACACCTACAGGCAACCCAATTGCACCAATTGTCAAAGTATCTTCCAATTCAGAATTGGCTGGCAGGATGAGTGACATCATCGATATTGATACTGGCGGAGTGATTACAAGCGAAAAAACGATACAAGAAATGGCGGAAGAAACACTAAATACCATTATAGAAATTGCCAGTGGCAAGCGACCTTCAAAAGCAAGTTTGCTAAATCAGAATGATTTTATTCCCTGGAAACGTGGTGTTTCCCTGTAGAATGATTAATAGCCAAAGTAGAAAAAAGACCTTTTATAGGTCTTTTTTTTGTTATTTCAATTTTAAAGACGATTTTCTGACAATCAATTCAGGTGTCAATACAATCTGCTTTTGCATTTTTACTTTTTTGCCATTATTGACTTCTTCCAAAAACACTTGTGCCGCCATTCTACCCATTTCTATTGGTGATTGGTCTACGGATGTGATGGACAATTCCATAAATCGTGTAAAAGGTTCATTACTGAATCCGACAACACAGATATCATCAGGAATTTTTAGGCCTTGTTCTTTGATTTCCTGGATGGCACCAAGGGCCGTAAAATCACTCGAAGAAAATATGGCATCGGGCGGTCTTTCCATAGCCAAGAATAATTTTGTAATCTGTTTGCCTTCTTCCACTTTACTGGCGCTTTCAATGACTAAATTTTCATCAAATTCAATATTATGATCTAATAAGGCTTGTTTGTATCCTAAATAACGATTTTTAAAAATTTCAAATGAACGGTCGTTTGATAAATGAGCGATACGTTTGCAACCTTGTTGTATTAAGTGTTTGGTAGCTTCATAAGCGCCATTAAAATCATCAATAGTTACTGAACTTACACCATCAATATCCTTTTTTCTATCGAAAAAGATTAAAGGGACCTGTTTTTGGAACAAATTATGAAATACCTTATTTTTAGTTTTTGCGTTCGAAATTGACATCAAGATACCATCAACTTGGGCATTTAATAAGGACATAATATTTCCTGTCTCTAATTTCTCTTGGTCATGGGTTTGGCAGATGATAACATGGTATCCTTTAGGATATAATTCTTCTTCAATACCTCTGATAACCGAAGCAAAAAAGTTACTGTCCATACGAGGAACAATCACCCCAACGTTAAAACTCTTTCCACTTTTTAGAGCGCGGGCAAGCGTGTTTTGCTCGTAGTTCATTTCAACGGCAGTTTCTTGAACTAACTTACGGGTGTTTACACTTATTTTTTCATTATTGTTAAGAGCTCTTGAAACAGTAGCAGCGGTTAGATTGAGTCTTTCTGCTATGTCGTATATGGTGGTTTTTTTCTTCATTGACATGGTTGGTTGAAAACGGTATAAAAATACATTATTTGAATAACTATTTGTTGTTTTATTGTTTCATTCTATTTTAGAACTTGATTTAAAAAATCCACTGTTTGATTTAATGTTGTTTCGAACCATGGATTCATGAGCCAAAATGAATGCGGACTTTCAGGAATCGTATGTTGCTCATTATAAATAGCGTACTTATTTAAAACTGTGATCATGTCATCTCGTCCTGCATGAAACCTTGGTTGCGAACTGTTGATAAATAAAGTAGGAGGAGAGAAGGTATTTAAATATTCTAAAGGCGACGCTTCTTTCCAATTCTTGAAATTTTCTTCCTTTGAACCATTTAGCCAAATACTTGCCATTTGCCCTTCTGAAGATGCTTCAGGATGAATAAAAGAAACAATACCATCTATGTTTATAATTGCTTGAACTTCGTCTGAAATTTCTTTGTCAAATCCATAAATGGAAGAATTTGGAGTGACCCCTATAAGTGTCACCAATTGACCACCGGCCGAAGCTCCTAATGCGGCTATTTTATCAGGATTGATATGATACTTTTCAGCATTTTTTCGCATCCAGCGAATGGCATCTTTTAAATCATTAACTGCGGCAGGGTAGGGCGCATCCAATCCTAATTGGTAGGAAGCTGTTATGGCAACATATCCATTTAATGCCAAGTGTTGTGCCATGACGCGTTGGTTTTCTTTGCTTCCGGTCAGCCAGCCGCCGCCGTGGATGAGCAGAACAGCAGGATATGTTTTTATGGATTTCTCAATCGGAATATAAACATCTGCTTCCAGTTGCTTATTTCCAATGGTTTTGTAAACCACGTTTTCTAAAGACTTGATTTTATGCGAAACAATAGGTTGAATTGATATGATAAACGGATAGTGTTTCTTAAGTTTTTGATACGTGGTTTCAATTGTGTAAGGGGCAAATTCAGGTTCTTTTTCTTGTGAATGGCACTGAACATTCAGAAACATTATCAAAAATAAAAACACTATGTTTTGAAACTGCTTCATAATGACAACTTATTTGGAAATTTTAAAATAATCAACATCCGTATAACCATCGCGTTTTGTTTCTTGAGTGCTTATCGAGAATAAACCGACTTTGGCTCCTATCCATTTTCCGGGTTGGGCTTTGAAAGGTTTTCCTATAGTTTTGAATTTTTTTCCATCTTCCGAATAACTGAATTGGCACATCGCATCTGGAGCAGTAACTTCGACTTTTAAAAATGCAGAATTTGATTTCAATCGTTCGGAAGCATTTGTTTTTTCTTCTCCACCTTCAATCGCATTTATGGCCTCGGTCTGTTTGATGAAAAAGCCATTTTCATCATGGGAAATACTCAAAGTTGTATAATCCATACCCATGATTACGAGTCCAGCTGTTTTACCTTTTTGAGCTTCTTCTGGATGCAAGGTGATTTTTGTGGAAGCTGTGAAATTTGGTGCTGGAAATTTCTGAAGTAATAAATTTGGAACCATCCAAAGATTTTTTGAATTTTCTGGTACTTTGATAGAAAACAATCTTAAATAGTCGTTTCCAGGCAATTTTGCATGCCATAACACATTCGGATTGGCATTCCATTGCCATTGCAGGCCAATATTGAAACCTTTGAAATTATCAGTATCTGCAGGTGTTTCTATGGGATATGTTTTACCAACATTCGGTTTTTTGTGGGATAGCACAGGCTCGCCAATACCATTTCCATCAAGGTCTTTTCCCATTACTGGCCAATCGTTTTTCCACGTCATAGGTTGTAAATGGACAACCCTACCATAAGCATCCACATCCTGAAAGTGATAAAACCAAGAGTCTCCATTTGGAGTATCTACCCAAGCGCCTTGATGAGGTCCGTTGATGTTGGTCGTGCCCTGTTCCAAGACAACTTTTTCTTCATAAGGACCATAGATGTTTTTTGAGCGCAATATGAGTTGCCAACCAGTCGCTACGCCACCCGCAGGTGCAAAAATGTAATAGTAGCCGTTTCTTTTGTAGAATTTGGAACCTTCAACCGTATCATGATTATCATGTCCATCAAACACATGTATGCCTTTGTCAATGACTTTGGTGCCTTCTGGATTCATTTTATTGACGGTCAATAAACTCTTCACACCTGCACGACTTCCCGCGTAAGCGTGAACCAAATAAGCGTTTCCATTATCATCCCAAAGAGGTGAAGGGTCTATCAAACCTTTTCCTTCCATTACCAAAATAGGATCGTCCCAAACGCTACTAGGGTCTTTGGTTTTGACCATATACATTCCAAAATCTGGGTCGCCCCAATAGATGTAAAATTCATTGTTGTGGTACCGGATGCTTGGCGCCCAAACACCATTGCCATGTTGAGGGATATTGAAGATTTCCACAGGAACTTGTATCGGCAATGCATGATTGATCAATTTCCAATTGACCATATCTTTGGAATGTAAAATAGGTAAACCAGGCGTGGCATTAAAACTGGATGCCGTCATGTAATAGTCATCACCAACTCTTACAACATCTGGGTCGGAATAATCGGCATAAAGAATCGGATTTTTGTAGGTGCCATCTCCTTGGTCTGAGACCCAAACGTCCGAAACATAATGGCGATCATTTTGAGCCACTAAAAAATTAGAGCATATTAGAACTAAAATGAATGAATAAAGCTTCATGACAGGCTGATTATTTGTTTAATTCCAAACTCGCCATAATAAATGGCCCTGTTCCTTTTGGGTCATTGGAACGGATGATTTCACCTATGTAATATTCATACGAGCCATCTCTGTAAGGGTCTCCTCCCAAACCAGCCACGCCACACACCTGATTGAGATTTACAAGCCCGTTATCTTCAACGGAAACGAGATTGTCTATGATTCCAGAATAGGCATTTTCTGCAACTTCCATATATGTTTTAGGTAAGTAACCCTTCCTAACGCCTTTTGCAAAGGTATAAGTGAACATCGCTGAGCCAGAAGCTTCTAAATAATTGCCTGCTCTTTCACCTTGGTCTAACACTTGGTACCATAAACCAGATTCGTGTTGTACCTTGGTAATCGCTTCCGCAAATTGATTCAAGTAGGTGATGATTCTTTTTCTTCCAGGATGGTTTTCCGGTAAAAAGTCGAGCACATCGACCATGGCCATGCCATACCAACCCATGGCTCTTGACCAAAAGTGCGGGGAATTTCCAGTTTCTGGGTTTGCCCATTTCTGCTCTTTACTCTCGTCCCAACCATGGTACAATAATCCAGTTTTTTCGTCTCTACTGTGTTTTTGTATCAAATCGAATTGATGAACCACGTCTTCATAAATCTGTTTCACTTTCGCTTGATCTTTGATATATTCTTGTGCATAGCGAATGTGGAAAGGTTCTGCCATATACAATCCATCGAGCCACATTTGATGTGGGTATATCTTTTTGTGCCAATATCCTCCATCCGATGTTTTTGGTTGTGATTCCATCTGACTGTGCAACGTTTGCATTGCTTTTAAGAAACGCTCCTCTTTTGTTTTGGGATAGAGATACAACAAGACATCTCCAGACTTAATCATGTCCAGATTTTGATTGGATAACTTATAGGTTTCAATGGTTCCTGTGCTGTCAATCAATTCATCGGCATAGGCATAGATATAATCGTAGTATTTTTGTTTTTTTGTTTCTTCATATACTTTGGCACAAGCACTCAAAACCAATCCGTTGGTGTAACTCCAACGTGGTTTTTTTACAAAATCCAGCATCGATGCTTTTGGAACACGTTCGATTTCGGACAGCATCATACGTTCTGACCACTTCAAGTTTTCTGGGACAACAAGTTCTGTTCCATTAGTGGTTTCAGCTGTGTCGATAGAGCTTTCTTTGGTTTGTTTACAGCCAAAAATTGACAGTGTAAATAGACATATAAAAAATGATTTGAAGAAGGCCATAGTGTTGTTGTTTATAGAGTGTTTGAGGTTTCAAGCGTTTGTAATTTCGTATCCAAATCTTTCATGAATTCTGCTTCATTGGTAATACCATTTGGTTCTTGTTCCCAAGCGCCTAAAAAGTAATACGTCAATGGATTGGTTGAAGGTTTGAAAACTACCAAATGATCATGCGGACCTTCTTTTTGTTCAGCCAATTCAGCCAATTTATAAAATACAGCCATTCCCAATTTGTCGGTATTGTTTACCAAGGTTTGTGCGCCATAGGTTGCAATATATCCCCAATTTTGACCTTCTTTCTTTTGTAATGGAATATCCTTAAATTTTACAATCCCTGCACAAATACCAGTGATTTCTTTCGACGGACTCAACTCTGCTTTCGTAAATCTATCTCGGGGGAAAATACTCAATTGCGTATGTAAATCAATAATGTCTTTATCCGTTTTCCAATTTTCATAAGTGATACTTATAGTTGATTTATCATCGGAATTTTGAACTTTTGCCGATGTATGCTTCACATTTCTGAAATGCGCCACGGTATCATTCATAAAACGACCGTAACCACCAATTCCCAAGGATTTTCCAGCTTTTAGAATATCTTGTCCCCAAGCTTCTGGCTCATGGTACGAATCAAACCCATCTTGTCCCACGTATGGAAGCACAAGCGTGTCCACCTTTTTTCCAAAAATGTCAATCGCATTTCTCCAGTCTAAATACAATCGATACCCAACTTGGCTATTTTCCCAACCCGGACCTTCATATCTGATATACCACGAATGGTCGGTATGTTCTTTAGGCACTTCCAATGAATTCACATTTTTAAAAGACGTTCCAGCATCATATTCCTTATGTCCTCGCGAACCATCAATCCATTTGCCACCCTCTGCAATAGAAAGTTCTGCATAGGTTTTTGGAGCTGTGGTTTCTTCAGGAGTTTCAGTGACCGATTCTTCCGATTTTTTGTCTTTACATGCTATGATTGTTAACACTGCAAATGCGATGATGCCTAATTTTTTCATGATATGTTGTGTGATTTTAATAGTCTTTTCCGTTGATGGTGACGTTTTTAAAAATAATTGGTTCAGAATTTTCCACAGATAAATCGGTTTTGGCACCTTTGATATGAACGTTCGTCAATGTGACGTTTTTCACAAAACTTTCAGGACGTCCTTTAATTAAAATACCATATTTGCCACCGTTTTCTACAGTGATATTTTCCAAATGAATGTTTTTTATGGATGGAATAAAATTTCCTTCTTGATTTGCATAAGTACCATAATAGGTGTTGATTCTCAAGACAGCTTCCTTAACTTGCCCGATTTGAATATCTTTCACAAACACATTTTCCACAAAACCGCCCCTTAAGGAATTTGTTTTGATTCGGATGGCGCGTTCCAATTCTGGGCTGTCCATTCTACAGTTTCGTACATAGACGTTTCTTACCCCTGCTGAAATTTCACTTCCTATAACAACACCGCCATGGCCATCTTTCATATCACAATTTTCTATTACAATATTTTCGCTTGTAATATTCACGACACGACCGTCATTATTTCTTCCGGATTTGATAGCGATACAATCATCGCCTGTATCAAACACGCAATTTTTTATGTGAACATTTTTGGCATATTCAGGGTCGCAGCCATCGTTATTTGGACCATGACTTTTCACCGTAACACCATCCACGGTTACGTTATTTGATTTAATTGGGTGAATTATCCAAAACGGTGCATTTGTAAATGTCACACCTTGAATGAGTACATTTTCACATCCAAACGGTTGAATGAATTGAGGTCTCAATTGATGCCCTTCGCCAAAAATCCGTTCGGAAACAGGAGTATTTTTGTCTGAAAATTCCCATAAACGAGGCAAATTATGGTCATCACTTTGGCGTGGCGTATTCTCAACATGACCATAGATATCCTTACCTGCCCAAGGCCACCAATTGGTATTACTTGCCTGTCCGTTGAACGTTCCTTTACCAGTCACCGCTATGTTTTTCTCATTATATGAATAGATTAAAGGTGAATAATTCATTAATTCTTGACCTTCATATGAGGTATGCACGACAGGCAAATAATCTTTTGTGTCTTTTGAAAATAAGACTTCAGCACCTTCTTCCAAATGTAGATTGACGTTGCTTTTGATATAAATAGGCCCTGTTAAAAATTTTCCAGAAGGGACAATGACTTTTCCGCCACCAGCTTTGGAACAGGCGTCAATGGCTTTTTTAATGGCTTCAGAATTGTTGAATGTGCCATCGGCAATTGCTCCAAAATCTTTAATATTGAATGTATTGTCAGGAAATGTTGGGACGATGATGCTTTTTATAATGACATCTGCGGCCGCAAAATTATCAACTTTTACGACTTCTGTTCTTTCTGTGTTTTTACAACTAAAAACCATAAGAGCAAAGATTGATGCGCAGAGCGATACTTTTAGAAAATTTGAAGATAATTTTTGCATAAGATATTAGTGTTTTTTTATTTCAGAATTAATAAGGGAATTGCTATAAACTTCAATATTAGTGTAATTGGTGTTCAATGTTTTCAAATTAGCGTCATTTACTTTACAATCCAAATGATTTTTGCTTTCCCAATAGTCGGGCATACCATCTTCATCTAAATCTTTTTTTGATGTTTCGGATTTAAGATTAGGCCAGCCGCCTACATTTTCTTGAGAATCTATGATGCCGTCTTTATAATCGACAGTACCATTTTCTGCATTTTTCACAATTCTCAAATCTACGGAATCTCTAAAGTTACCTGCACCAGCAAAATTGAGAACATTTGTAAATGCTGCTTGCGCACCTGTAGTTTTGATGTTATTCGAAATATCAAGTTGCTCGTTTAATCTGGTGGCTTCCGGATTTTCGCATTGCACGCCACCATCCCAATTATTTTGTGAGATGTTATCATATCCAAAGACATAATTCCCTTCCACATAAAATTGTCCGTAAGGTTCCGATGGGCTCACAATTCTATCCAGCTTTGAAGAGGTTGTAGCTGGGCCAGCTTTAAAATAATTATTCACCATATTGTACCTTCCATTTTCGCCACCATAAATACTGTTTTCACCCCAATTATAAATCACATTATTTCTGAAATCGACAAATTCGTTTTCTGAATTTTCAGTAGTTTTAGAACCACTAAACCGAGGGTTTCTGCTATTGTTACTTACGACTAAATTATGATGAAAAGAGGCATTGACACCACCCCAAATGCCTCCGTATCCATGAGCACCTTTATCGTGGACCGAATTATTTAAGGCTTCAGATATGATGCACCATTGTAAAGTGAAATATTTATTATTGTAAAAAGACCCATTCTCATCCGTTCCCCAACTTATGGAACAGTGGTCAATAATGACGTTATTGGTATTTCTACACCCAAGCGCATCACCTTGAATTTGGTTGATGTCGCCCATTCTAAATCTTAAGTATCGAACAATGACATTATCAGCTTTAATAGTTACAGGATATCCTTTGATCGTGATGCCATCTCCAGGAGCGGTTTGTCCCAAAATACTCAAATCACCTTTATTAATATCAAGTTTTGAATGCAGTTCTATAGTTCCTGAAATGGCAAAAACGATGGTTCTTGGACCATTTTTTAAAATACCTTTTCTTAAACTTCCTTCACCGTCATCATTGAGATTGGTGACTACATATGTCATTCCGCCTCGTCCACCAGTTGCGAATTGTCCAAAGCCTTCAGCTGTTGGAAATGCTAATTGTTGGGCAAAATTGGTACTAAATAATAGTGTACTAAAAGAAATAAGGAAATAGATTTTTTTAAACATTTTTATTATATTCAATTTTCTGTTCTAAAAGATAAAAAGAGGCATGCAGAAAAAACATACCTCTTTTAAAGACTAATCCATGCATTAAATGTTATTTTTATCTCCAACGTGGGTCGCCAATGGCATTATCAATCAGTGTTTGATTTGATAGTGTAAAATTACCTGCAGCTGCATTTGTGAAGCCAGGATTTAGAGTTGTATAAGTTGTTGTGGCATCATATCGCGTTTGAGCAGAATCATAAAACCCTGAAGCATTAAAATAGTTGTTACTTATAAAATCAATATTTGCATCGGTGGAACTCTGATTTGAGTAGTATGCCGTAGTTTCTGCGAAAATGCTTTTACGAACTGTGATATCATTTGAATTAAAGCGAACATATAAAATTCTGTCTGCAGTATTTGATACACCATATAATGTGCAGCTATCTAAAAGTATGTTACAAGTTTGCCCCGTTCCGTTTGAGTCTCCAGCGGCATCAATTCTGAAAAAATCACGACCTGGAGCACAGTTATTGAATGTACTGTTGGAAACAGTCACGTTCAAAACGTCCGAATTTCTGAAATCTATGAAATCTCCTCCGGAGGTTAAAACATCTGTCACGACACAATTATTTACAGTTAATGTATTCAATATTGCAGAAGTTGTATTACCTGCAACAAATGAGCGATTGTATTGATGAATATTACAACCTGTAATCGTTAACGAGTTAAACGAGCCCGCTCCCGAATATCTTACAACATCGGTCAAATCTGTAGCTATATCACCTGTCAAATCCAAGTCTATTAGGCTTACGTTTGTGGCGCCACCAACGATTGAAAAGCTTACTTTTAAAAGTGGTTTGTCGAAATTTCTTAATCCTCTTAAAGTAAGAGATTTATTTAGTGTTATTGTACCAATTTGATCTGTATAATCACCAGCTTCCAATACTAAAATGTCTCCTGGATTTGCATCGGCAATCATTTGAAATAAATCATCAGTAGGTAGAACTAGAGTTCCAGTTCCAATATCAATTCCAGTTGTGAAGTTTCTTACACCTCGTATGGTAGAATTGTTCATTATCATAGCGGTATAGTCCGTTTCACCGGTTAATCCAGTTATTGTGGCAATACCGGAAACTTTCTCTTCTGGTGATAGACTACGTGTAATATTACCTGGATTAACCACAATTTCAGTTACGTCGCTATTTGGTATCCATCGCAGAAGCGCTTCAGTTGCTTGAATATCACCAGGTTGAATAGGTAAGAAGATCTGTTCGGTTAAAGTTTGCGCAGTTGTTGTTGCATATTTGGAATCATCTAATCCTCTTGCGCTAACAGCTTTCACTCTAATGTAGTAGAAGGTTTCTCCTGCCAATGGTACTTGAATAGGTAATTGAGATGCATTGACATTAACTGTTTGAACAATAGCAGTAAACGCTTCGTCTGTGCTGAAGTCCACTACATAGTAATCTACGGTTTCTTCTGTTGTCCAAGTCAGTTCAACTATTGTTTGATTTCTAATAATTGATGTTAGTCCGATAGGCGCAAATTCCCGTTCTACTGAAAGTTCAGTTATTAATTCGTCCTCTTTTGTACAACTAGAGACGGAAAGTATCATGAGTATTGCGACTATGAGTCCTTTGAATAAATATTTTGTTTTCATATTGACTTATTATTAATTTTTAAAATTTTTAATAACCTAATCGTTTTGTAATTGACCATTGCTTGCATCAATAAATACTTGCCATATTGGCCAGAATTGATTCTGATCCGGATCTCCATCATATAATGAGTTGATTTGAACATCTGTTAGTCCTGTCCAACCAAAAGCAGAATACTCTGGTCCTGGATCTTGATCTTCACCTCTTTCCAACCCATAAATATCCAAAGTTTCACCATCATCTTCGTATTTGTAATATAAAGTGCTTGGCACATCAGAATATTCCCCTGTACGATTTTGTAATTCGGTCATTTTAACTTTAGCTTCTGCTAAATTCTCACCTAATAAATTCCATCGAATAAGTGCCTGCTTTCGTTCCATCTCACCTGTGAATTCATATTCGTGTTCTTTCACGATGGCATCAAACATTGCTTGACTTGAAGATAGAGCGTTTACATAATTATCAACTTTCTCTGTATGCAGTGCAGTTGGAAATGCTCTCATACGAATTTGTTTTAGATAAGGGGCTGCAGCACCAGGACCTTGTAACTCATTGGCAGCTTCTGCAGCGATTAAAAGCACCTCTGCAAATCGCATATAAATTTTGTTCACGCCATCATCATTGGTTGAGGTTACATAACGTGTCATCCACTCATAACGGTACTTTCCGAAATACCAAATGTCTAATCCCACTAATTCTTGTTTTGCTATCCCATCAACAGGATTTCCCCATTGATATGGAACGCAAGTAACATCTCTACGTTCGTCGGATTCATCAAAATCATAAAAAACAGTTGGAAGTGGTCCAGCAATACCTCCTCTAGGTTGTCCTGTATGTTGGTCAACGCCTCGGTGTCTAACTGCAAAAGAGAACAGTACTCTACCACGACCGGAAGCAAAAGGAATTTCCCAAAGAGATTCGCGACCGGCTGATAAATTTTCTTCGTTTAAATTTCTCCATAATGTTTCAAATGAAGAAGTTAATTGAGTAGTTCCACTATTAATTACAGAAATACATTCATTTAGTGCAATTGTATACATGTTTGTGACAGAAAGTTCAGGATCATTACTTCGTCGCACACCGTCAGGATATTGTTGAAAGCCACTAGCCACCATCGCTAAACGAGCTCTAAAAGCTTTCACAAAGGCTTTGTTAACTCTCTCTACTGACATTGTAGCAGCAGTATGGTTTGGCCAAGCAACTAAAGTAGCAGCCTCTTCTAGATCTTCAATAATTTGCTTATAAATGATATCGCGATTTGATTTTGGAAGATATAGGGTTTCTGCATTGATAGGCTCGAAACGAGCAGGGACATCTCCCCATGCTTTCATCAAGTCCGCATAATAGATAGCTCGATACGTAAGAGCTTCACCCAATAACTGTCCAAGTTCGGTATCTGGTTCTGGGTTGCCATAAGCGCGCAGACCCCGAATACAAATATTTGCACGCTCAATCCCTGAATACATCATTGCCCAAGCATTGTTCTCTGTGTTCATTTGAGAATTAGTAGGCGTTGCAGTGTAGGTCATAAGATTACCTTGAGGGCTATTCGGTTCATCGGAACTATAATTCCATTCACAATCTGTATTAAACCCGTAAAAAGGAATAAAACGACCTCTATAGGAGTTCGTTTGCCCCATAGGTTCTAAAATGCCATCAACAGCTCCTCTCGCTAATCCTGGTGTAGAAAAGATGATAGATTCATCCAAACTTGATTGCGTTGGGGATTCAAGGAAATCATCTTCCAACTCTTGACAAGAGGAAAAAAGTATTGCGATTAGGATTCCTGAAATTATTATTATTTGTTTCATCTTGTAAAAAATGTTTAATTAAAAATTAAGATTTAAACCAAAAACCAGTTGTCTACTTCTTGGATATGCAGAATAATCCACTCCAGGAGTTAAAGGAGTCTTTCTTCTTGTCGAAGATTCAGGGTCTGGGCCAGAATATTTTGTCAGTACGAACACGTTATTGGCCGTAAGATAAAACCTCAATTTTGAAACTCCTATTTGAGACACAATAGATTCTGGTGTTGTATACCCTAAAGTAAGCGTGTTCAGTCTCAAAAAGGAACCATCTTCAACCGCCCAGTCACTGAAAACATAATTGTTCATGTAAGGGGACCACATGGTTGTGTTGGCATTTAAAGCCGCTAATTGATCGGGATCTGTGACTAATTGTCCAGAACTTGGGTCTAAATTTGTCCATCTATTTCCGTCCGACATAATAGTACTTAAATTTCTGTACTGCCCATTAAGGTTTGATGTTGTAAACTCAATTTTATTTGCATTATAAACGTCGTTTCCAACGCTCCAGTTAAAGGCTGCCGATAAATCAAAGCCGTATGCATAGGCATTCAAAACCATACCTCCGGTATGCTTTGGATTGGCATTTCCAATGATTGTGTTGTCATCTACGTTTACAATACCATCACCATTTATATCCTTTAATTTCATTGTTCCAGGTCTGACGGTGCCAACTATACCAGTGTTGTTGGCAACACCATCTCTCAAAGTATAGCTTCCTGTTGTTGAATCATAATCAAAGTCTGATACTTCGTAACGACCATCACTTTGATAACCATACATTACACCTAGTGATTCGCCAACTCTCACAATATAATCAGGTCCAATTTGTGAAGAAGCCCAACCAGTTGATTCGCGAAATTCCTCCCCTAATTGTCCAAGTGAATTAATTCGGTTTTTGTTGGCACTTACATTGAAAGAAAAATTAATACCATAATCTTGATTTTCTAGTGCTACCACATTTAATGTAGCCTCAACACCTGTATTTTGTATTTCACCAAAATTTCTGAATTGGCTTATATAGCCAGTTCCTGGTATACGGAAAGCCAACAAAAGATCTGTTGTGATATTTTTATAAGCTTCCAAAGAACCACTAATACGGCCTCTGAACAAATCAAAATCAAAACCTATATTTTGTGTCACCGTAGTTTCCCATTTTAAGTCTGGATTAGCTAAAATTGTAGATGCTGACCAATAATTTGTAACACCATTTAAATATGTTGTGTTTGATGATTGAAAACTTTGAACTTGCTGACCAGATGGGATATTGTTATTTCCAACTTCCCCATAACTCAATCTGAATTTAAGTGTATTGATCCAAGAGACGTCTTTTAAGAATTTCTCTTCACTAACTTTCCAAGCAACAGCAGCTGATGGAAAGTAGCCCCAACGATTACTACCTAAAAACTTGCTAGATCCGTCTGCCCGGTAGGTAGCTGTTAAAAGATAACGATTTTTATAATCATAATTCAAACGACCGAAAAATGATAATAATTTATCGTCTGGACCGTTAAAGTTATCCACTGATTGTGGGACACCCTGGGTCGTAAGATTGACAGTTGTATCAAAATCAAAATCTCTAGGGAAACCTTGGATTTCATTGGTCAATTTGTTGTCTTTTTCAATTATCATCTCTTCACCTAATAGAAGTTTTATGCCATGGTTTTCGCCCAGTAGTTTTTTAAAATCGTAATTAAGAGTATTGGCATTTCTAAATGTCTCTCTTTTTCTATCTGAAAACACTAATGATGGCAATCCCTGATTGTCAGCAGATGGTCGGTTGTTTGAATAGTATGTAGAACGGCCATAAAAACGGTAGTCCAAATCATTACGATTATCTAATCCTAAATCCATTCTATATTGAAGATTCTCAATGATTTTCCAAGAAAAACTTCCGAGCATATTGTAATTTTTTCTCAATTGCTGACGCTGATTGTCATTTACTGCAACAAAAGGATTAACCAAATAACTGGAAAGCGCCTCATCAGTGTCAGTTGTTGTTAGCCCTGGTGTAGGAATTGGAGAATAACCGACACTATGTTTTAAACGTGAATCAGCAGAAGATATCTCGTTTTGTTCATTGGCTCCACCACCATTGATTTCTGTATCGGAGTATCGCATGGTAAATGTCAAATCCACTTTTTCACCTGCTTTAGCTTTTAATGATAACGATAAGTTATCTCTTTTAAAATTCGAACCTACCATGATTGCTTTTTCGTCGAAATGAGCATAATTAAAATTGAAATTAACTTTTTCCGAACCACCGCGAATAGCCAAATCACGATTTTGAGTTTTACCTAACCGGCCGTAAATCTGTTTTTGCCAATTATTACCTTTCATTCCTATATATTGGTCATAATCTTGCCATTGGCCAAAATATTGTTCATAAGTTTCCACCCTATCTCGAAGCAAGGCATATTCATATTGCCATTTTACAAAATCTTCTGGTTCTAAAACATCAATCGTTTCTGCAATTTTTTTTGCCCCATAAAACATATTAAAATTTACGCTTATTTTTCCTTCTTTTCCACTTTTTGTGGTAATGATAACAACTCCGTTTGCTCCTCTTGAACCATAAATAGCTGTAGAAGATGCGTCTTTTAAGACGGAAATGGTTTCAATATCAGATGGGGAAATATCAGCGAAATTTGAAATGGGAAAACCATCTACAATTATCAACGGTGAGGAATTTTGTGTCAAAGATGAACCACCACGAACTCTAATATTAATTTCGGAATCAGGAGAACCTTCAGTAGAAACTACAGAAACACCAGCTAACCGCCCTGTTAAAGCTTGGCCGACATTTGCAATAGATTGCTTTTGCAATTCGTCACCACCTATAGTAACAACCGAACCTGTCAAGTCTGATTTTTTTGCTGTACCGTAGCCTATGACTACAACTTCATCTAGTGACTCTAAACTTGGTTTTAGTGTCACATTAATGGTCTTTTTTCCAGCGACATTAATTTCTTGTGTTACAAAGCCAACATAAGAAAAAGCCAAAACGGCATTTGGGGTTTTAACGTCTATCGAATAATTCCCATCGAAATCGGAAACCGCACCATTGGAAGTTCCTTTAACTAGTATAGTAACTCCAGGTAATGGATCACCCGAATCTTCTGCTATTACTGTCCCACTTATTATATTGCTTTGAGCGTATATAAGTGAATTGCCAAGAACAAATAGCATAACCAATAAAGATTTTAAATAATAAAACCTTGTTGTTTTTCTTTCTTTTGATTTGAAAATCTGAAAATCAATTAATTTGTTACACATGAAAACTGTTAGTTTAGTTAATATTTAAATGTAATCGATTGCACAAATTTATTATTATTTTTTAAATATGCAAATATTCAATCAATATTTTTTTAATCTGTTAATATAATACTCCTAAAATTACAGATTATTAACTTTTTAGAGCTAATTAAAAAATTTGATTCCAGCAGTTTTTTAAAAAATATAATCGTTTTTTCAGATAATATTTTATATTTGTGCAATCGATTACAATTATTTGTAAACAAATCCAAATTTTTAACATATTTTCCATTAACTATTATTATGAAAAACTCCTTATTGTTTATAGCCCTAACGTTTTTTATATGTAAAGGACTAGGTCAAACTTTTTATATGAGTTCTCCAGAAGGATTTGGTTCTTCAGCAACAGGTGGAGGAAGCACTGCCGCTGTAACTGTTTCTACTTATGCAGATTTTAAGAGCTACATCAGATTGGCCACCCCTCAAGTTATTTTGGTTTCTGGTACCATAACAATTCCTGCGGGACAGTCCATCAGTGAAGTCGTTACAAACAAGACTATTATTGGATTACCAGGAGCTAGATTGGTGAATAACACACAAACCCAGTCTGGATCGGGAATCCTTAATTTAAAGAATGGTTCTAATAATGTAATCATTAGAAATCTGATTTTTGAAGGTCCGGGAGCCTATGATGTTGATGGTCGCGATAATCTTACCGCTGATGGCTGTACAAACCTTTGGGTTGACCATTGTGAATTTCAAGATGGGGTTGATGGCAACTTTGACATCAAGAACAATTCCGATAACATAACCGTTTCTTGGTGTAAATTTACCTATTTAAAACCTTCCATCCCTGGGGGTCCAGGAGGTTCCAATGATCATCGGTTTTCTAATTTAATTGGGTCAAGTAGCAGTAACGCTCCAGTAGACGGACACTTTAGTGTCACATTTCAAAATTGTTATTGGGCTGAAGGTTGCAAAGCTAGAATGCCGAGAGCAAGGAATGCTGAATTGCACATTTTAAATTGCTATTATTATCCTTCTGTGGCAGGTTCAGTCGCGTTGGGACTTGGTGGTGGAACAAATAATCTTACCTGCTATGTTGAGAAATCGAACTTTGGAAACGTTGCGAATGTATACCAAAATGCAGGATCGGATGGTGGAACTGTGTCCTTGAAATTTGAAGATTGTCTTAATGGTGCTTCTAATATAGGGACTGTTAATCAACCTAATTATAGCTACAGCTCCTTTCCTGTTGCCGACGTTGCGACTGCAATTACGAACGCAGATTGTGGAGCGGGAGCGACTTTACAAGTAAGTAATGTTGGTGTAATATCATCATCTTGTGATGCTTTGGGTGTTGTGGAGATGGAGTCATTAGGAGTGAAATATTATCCAACCATTATTGACGATTCATTGACAATTGATTTTTCTACGATTGATTATTCTAATGCCGTAATTTCTGTCTTTTCATTGGTAGGAAAAGAGCTATACTCAAATTCTAATTTGCAACCTTCAAATGGAAAAGTCATCATAGATTTTAGTGATTATGCTAACGGAATCTATTTTTGTAGACTTCAAGTTAATACCCTGATTTCTGATACATTTAGAGTTGTAAAACGATAAACATTCTGTCGAGAAGTTTTTATAAAAATTATTGTATCCACAAAAGTAATCGATTACAATTTTAAGTAGTATGACAACTGACTTTACTATTTTAAAAAAACGAATTGGTTTCTTTCAACCAAGATGAATTATGTCAACATTAACTAAATCAAAATTTTTTTGAGATGAGAAAACTATCCTTTATATTAACAATTTCCTTGTTTTTTAGTATCATTTCAATACATTCGCAAACAACTACCTCTTATAATTTAAGGGACCAATCAACATTTACAAACACGGGTACCCAATGGGAT
Organism: Flavobacteriaceae bacterium; assembly: GCA_024635765.1. GTDB lineage: Bacteria > Bacteroidota > Bacteroidia > Flavobacteriales > Flavobacteriaceae > JBPOFM01. The sequence goes on from JAGXIE010000004.1 coordinate 18,304, forward strand.
CCAGTAACTTCTACTACGAGTCCAGATGGAAAGTTAAGAACCCAAGCTGCAACTACATTATGGCACAGTGCTGGTTATGGAATTTCTTTTAAAGAAGGAAATTCATTGGAAATTGATGTTGAAGGCACCAATAGTACGGTTCGCTTTTATGGTTCTGTATATAGTTCAGGAACCATGAATGGAGGCACGTCCCCTGGCGGAAGTCAGATAGGCTCCATAAATGTAGATTTGGATACTCATCCCGGGATGGCCGATCAATCTGGCTATTATGAATTAGCATATACTGGTGGTCCGAGAACTCTATATTTTACCTTTAGTGGCTCTAATGCTTATACTCCAGTAATAGAGGTTACTAACACTGCAACTGCCATTACACTCACAGATGTTTGGGATTTTGGAGCAGTACAATTGGATCCTGTACTTTTTAATAATATGTTGACCGAAACTGCCATCAATTCATGGTATGATGTAGCTATCTCACCAGGCACAAGTGGTATAAATCTTCCATCTTTCACTGCGGGCGATTTAGGATATGTTACCAATAATGCCACAAGTGACCGATTGAGAACGACCAATACAAACCTAACACGCTGGGATCAAAATATTGCAAGTTCCACTAATTTTACAGGCAGGATATATGTAAATTCAGGTGGAAATACCGGAAGATATTTAACTTTAAATTTGGCCGAAGATGACGAAGTGACCCTTTTTGCGAGATCTGATGCTGGAGGAACTCTCAACTTTGTATATGTTCCTGATCCAGCATCTCAAACCGATCAAATTGCTCTCCCAGCAGCTGAAATTGAAGTCGAATTTGTTGCAAAATCAGCTGGTGAATATCATATATTCGACTCCACTGGAAAACCAAGTTACTTTAGAGTAACCAGGAAAGCAGCAAATTATATCGCTGTTACAGGTGTTGTGGATGAAACTCAAGCGCCAGGAATTCCTGATGGATATGAATTGAAATTCACCAATGCGGCAGGCAAAGTAGTTTCGGCAGTGGTGTCAGGTGGAACATATTCTGTTGTTCTTCCGGCGGATTATACGTATGATTTGAGTTTAACAGGTGCAAATGGCTACATCATTACAACTGGAAATAGTTTAAGTGTTACAGAATCAACCACAACGCATAATGTTACGATTTTGCAAGTTGATTTATATAACTTAAGTGGCAATATTACTGGTTTGCCTGATTTGACGGATCTTATTTTACATTATACTCCAGACCCAGCTGCGAATAGTATTTATAATCCGGTTGTTTCAATTAATTCATCCGCTTCTACTTATAGCGTTGATCTTGAAGCAGGATTGGAATACACGATCTCTGCAGAGGGAGTTAATGATTTTGAAATTGTAGCAAATACGATTAACGTTGGAACGTCAGACGTTGCAGCAGATGTGGTGTTTACCCCAAAACCTTTATATAATGTGACAATCAATACGCTCGATCTCAATGCAACCCAACGTGGTGCATTAAGCTTAACGTTTACCAATAATAATGAAGCGGGCTATTCGTATACATTTTCAGATGTCTCAACAGTGACTTTACGCGATGGTGTTTATTCGATTTCATATGATGGTTTGGATTTATATCCAATTGAGATGGCATTGACATCAAACTTAACCGTTTCTGGATCAAACACTACGAAAGACTTGACATTTGCTCCAGTTACCGAATGGGTTTTCAATGATCGAGTGATTAATGCAGCGACAGCTTATCAAGGGTTGATATTTACAGGCAGTGTTAATGTTCGGGGTGCAAATGGAGATTTAAACGCCGGAACTGGAGCTACAATAGCAATTCCTGTTCATGTTGGGGATAAAGTAATTATTAAAGATTATTATCAGTCAAATTATTCGGTTGAGGGCGGCGAAACGATTGCCAACACTTCTAATAGTACAAGTACGAGTATCACCGCTGAATATGTTTACCAAGGCTCATCTGACGGAACCGTAACTATAACCACCGGAGGCCCTTCCTATTTTACATCGTTCAAAGTGGTAGCTATAGTTGGTTATAGCCCTACAATTACCGTTGGTGTTGATAAGGATTACCAAACGATTAATGCAGCATTGGATGCAATCTCAAGAATGGATCGCCCAAATGATGAACCAGTAACAGTACTGATTGACCCAGGTAATTATGAGGAAATGTTGGTGATTGAAAGCAACAACATCAATTTAAAAAATGCGTCTTCAGCTCCAAGTATTGCACTTTTTAATCAAGGTGTTGACATCGATGTAAATGCAGTGAGAATCACATCCTATTATGGACAGAAATACAACTTCTTTAGTCAAGGAACCGACAATAAATGGAATGCCGAAGCTTTGGCAGTGAATACTGCAAATGGTTACAACGAATATGTGAATCAAGAAGGTACTGGTGGCGGCTCTTCCTATTGGAATGCAACGGTTGTGATTAAGGCAGTTGATTTTACAATGGAAGACATCATTTTGGAGAATTCATTTAATCAATATGTTTCACTAAAGGAATCCCAAGATATTGTGCAGCCAAAGGCAGCAAGTGAGCCTGTAAGACCTACAAATTATGGTAACACGAATGTTCAGAATAGAGCAGCAGGTTATGTCACACAGGCAGCTGCCATTGGAATTGCAGCCAGTGCTAACAGGGTTTTTCTAAAAGAATGTCGCGTCATTGGACGTCAAGATTCTTTCTATGGAGCTGCGGGTGCTCGGGTCGCTGTTTACAAAGGCGCCATGATGGGCGCAGTTGATTATCTTTTTGGAGGAATGACAGCTGTTTTTTATCAAACAGACTTGGTGTTGAATACCAGTGATTCAGGTAGTGATGCCGCTTATATCACAGCTGCTCAACAAACTAGTGGAAGGGGATTTTTGATGTATGAATGTCACGTCAAATCAACAGTTCCAGGTGTGGAGACGGCATCGGTTAATGGATCAAAACCAGGATATTTTGGGCGTCCATGGGCACCAAATACAAGTGAAGTCGTGTTCTATAATACGACAATCGATGCATCTACATTTCCTGGATCAGTGGGCTTGTCTCTGATTTCTCCTATTGGCTGGACAAGTTCTTTAGGTGGCGAATCTACCATGATGTACGAATATGGAACCATTGAAAATGCTTCTGGTGTGGACAATTCCGGTGCACGTGCACCTTGGTCTACGGTGTTGACCTCTCCTGTTTTGACAGATGGCACTAGCATATCTACCCTAAATTTCACACAAGGCACAGATGGATGGGACCCATTTGCTTTATTAAGTGTAAATGAAGTTTCTGTTGAAACAGAATTTCCAGCAACGATAAAGGCATTTGACCATAAGTTGCACATTTCCAATGTTAGATCAAAAACCTATATCAAAGTCTATAGTATGACCGGAGTTCTGATGAAAGCGTTTGAGACATCTTCTGACACTTCAATCAACATTACTGATGGAATTTGGATTGTAACTGTTGAAAGTATGAACAGCAAAAAAACTATAAAATTAATATCTCATTAGTGTTTTTTGTAGGATAAATTATAAGGTTGTCAATTTTATGGCCGCCTTTTTTTCATACTCTATTTTTTTTCGTTAAAAAAGGATAGAATATTAAAAAAAAATAATTACTTTGGTAATCGATTACAATA
>JAGXIE010000044.1 GCA_024635765.1 Flavobacteriaceae bacterium
ATATAAAAACTACTGTATATTTGCACTCGCAATAACGCAACGGTCTGGTAGTTCAGTTGGTTAGAATATCTGCCTGTCACGCAGAGGGTCGCGAGTTCGAGTCTCGTCCAGACCGCAAAATTGCAAAAAAAGAAGCTTCAAGAAATTGGAGCTTTTTTTAGCAAGTATAACGAAGTTGTGTTGTGTGTCTCAAGAAGTTGGGACAACGTGGTTAAGACGCTGTCTTACAGCGCATACCAATGAGAAGCTTTTTTCCTAACTATTGGAAAAGGGCTTTTTTCTTTTTAGGGCAATTTTGAATTTTAGCCTCTTCTGGTCAAGTTGTCAACTTTTTCTTCACTTTCAGGTGCCCCATACGGTGCCCCAAAAAATCTCAGGTGCCCCAAAATTTAAAATCATTAATCACTAAAAACAATTAACTATGAAAACATTATTTTTAATACAGAATTCAAAATTAAATAAAAGAGGAACCACACCAATTAGGTGTAGAATTACGATTGACAAAACTAGAAAAGAATTTTCCACAGGGATTTTCGTTCACCCAGAATATTGGGATAAGGAAAAACAAAAAGTATTAGATGAAACTGAAAATTCAAAAATGGCAAATTCTCAATTAAGCCTGATTAAGCAAAAACTTGATCAGGCTTTTTTAATGCTACAAATTCAAGGAAATCCGTTTGATGTAGAGGACGTCTATAAAATCTATTGCGGTGAGGATACTAAAAAAGAAATGGGGGTTATAGCTGTATACGTCGAGCATAACAATTATTATAAAAAGTTAGTAGGCAAAGATCTTAAAGAAGTTTCTTGGCAGAAATTTGAAAATACAAAAGGGCATTTACAGGATTTCATTAAAAGGAAATACAAGCAAAATGATATTAAATTGAGTAAGCTGAAATTTCAGTTCATTAAAGACTTTGAATACTATTTGAGAACTGAACAGAATATGCAGCAAAGCACTATTAATAAAACCCTACAAAGGTTTAAAAAGATGATCAATTTTGCTATAGCGCACGAGTACTTAAATAGAAATCCATTTTTAATGCATAAACCTAAAGCAGTGAAAAAAGAGATTATATATCTTACCAAGACTGAGCTTGAACATCTAGAAAATAAAGTGATAGAAAATAAGAGGGTTGATGAGATAAGAGATTGTTTTGTTTTCTGTTGTTATACGGGTTTGGCATTTAAAGAAATGAGTAATCTTAGAAAAGAGCATATTGTGCAAGGAAAGGATGGGAAAAACTGGATTAGATTTAAACGACAAAAAACTGATAAAGCAATTTCAGTTCCTCTTCTACCAATGCCTCAGAAAATCCTTAATAGATATAATGGGATACTACCTGAAGGTAAAGTTCTGCCATCAAAAACCAATGCTCATTTTAATGCATATTTAAAGGAAATAGCAGACCTGTGTAAGATAAACATCAATTTGACTCATCATATTGCCAGAAAAACCTTTGCTACTACTATACTGCTTCTAAATGATGTCCCTATAGAAGTTGTTAGTAAGCTTTTGGGTCATTCCAGGATTGGAATTACACAAGCTCATTATGGGCAAGTCTTACAAGAAAATGTTGATCGCGAGATAAATAGAATAGCGAAGATAATTTGAGAAATGAAAAATTAACCTAACAGGTTAAAAAGCTTATATTAAAATTTATGAAATACTCTTTAGCCTGTTAGCTTAACAAAATTTAGATTTAAGCACCATCTTCCCATTTTTGCTTTTTTTTCACTTCTTCTTCCTTTTTGTTTGCTCTACTCATTAGAAATGCACCCAAGACAAGCAATCCTAAACCAGAAAAATTAGTTTGATATCCTTGTGCAGCACCCACTATAGCAATAATAGTAGTAAATCCTCCTAAGATTAATAAAATAATACCTGTTGTTTTCATAGTTATTTATTGTTTTATACTACTACCTACTTCAACAAATTCAATTTCCTTTTTCTTTGAAAATAGAATTATTATCAATCCAATTATTGGGGATAAGAATAAACAAAGTACAAAGCTCCATCCATATCCGATTTTTCTGTCTCTTCCTAGTAGAGCTACTAGAGCAGAAAGAATTACTGATGCTATTAAAATCATTATGTTGAATTTTTAAATGTTAATACTAAGTTTTTGTTCAGCCTCCTTCTTTAATTCAAGTAGTCTTTTAACATTGGTTTTGCTTTTTGAAATTTCTTGAAATAAATTTTCAGCAATTTCGTTCTTTTCCAAATCAGTCGGAAATCTATCCGGATGACATTTGACCTTTAAGGCGTTATACAATGCTATGGAATTAAATGAACTATTTATTATATTATTAAAATCAACCTCTTGGCTTATAGAATCAGCCTTAAATTTATTTTTAAAAGTTTTTCGGGATTTGGCTCTATTAATGAAAATCAGCAAGAGTATCGCACCAAATTCAACTATAGCAATCCAAAACCACCAATTTGTTTTAGTTTGTAAAACAGCAGAACCTTGTACAAAGTTTTCTTTTACAATATTGAGACTATCTTGAATTATTAGTAAAGTCATTATTATCTATGGATTAAATCTTGGTAAAGCTATATGGTCTTTTAATTGCCACTTACAACCGTATGAACCGTGATCTCCATGGATTTCTAGGGTGTCCCAACCTAAAACTATTAGCTTGCGAACTAACATTTCATCATTGAGAATTACATTCCCAATATGTATTAACTCTTCCTTAGCTAAAACTCTTCCGGAAAATGCTTGGATCCTAAATCCTGTATTTAACCAGCTAGAAAATTGATGCTTGTATGTACTCTCTCCTTTAGAGATTGATGATTTTAATAGTGTAGGTGCAATGCCAGAAACGAAAGCCATTTTCGCAGATTTATTAAAACTTCTAATAAGCCTATTTTTTTCACTTCTATCTTCAAACCAATCTAAAATGTCGTTCCATGTATTGCTTAGCATATGGATTTTTTAAATTATATTTCCTTAAATGATCTCAATATATCTTCCATTTGATCTTTGTATTGATATTTTTTACTGGATAAAGTCCATGTCATAATTTGATAGAAATAATCATCACTTTTAACTACTGCAACAGAGTAATAAACATCAATTCCATCAATTTTTTCAGTGGTAGTGAAAAGCTTGGCGGGCAATTGATTAATATTAGTATCTTCAACTGAGATGCTATTAGTACTGGAATTTTGATTAATATTATGTAGAACTAGATTTGTATATCCTTTTAAATTATTTGAATACTCTGGAGGCATATCATATTCTTCGAAAGCTTTATCTATTTCTTCCTTTGAATCTTCAATAACAATTACATAAAATTCTTTCCAAGCATGTTGATATTGTAAGGAAGCATCTTCATTTAAATTGTGAACTTCAGTTAGAAAAGAGGGTAATGAAATGGAATATCTGTTTTCCACGCTTACTAAATTAGACTTATTGCTATCTGTACATGCACCAGATATTAAAGTTATAAAAAGTAGTGCTAAGAATTTGAAGTAAGATACTGTAGGACTAGTAGTCAATGGTCAGATTTGATTAGTTAGATTTTGTTTACTAGTAGGGATAGTAATAATAGTTAAAAATTTAACATTATCAAAATTTTAAGATATTTTTTTGCATCAATTGCGAAGTAGAGTTAATGATTGAACTAGTTTTAATTTTTCAAACCTGCGATTTTTTAGAAAATAAAATTTATGAAGTAATTAAAAAAACTTGACATCTTGACTGTCAAATTTATTTCACTAATTTTTAGGTCATGTTTTCTAAGGCATTCAATGGTTTTCTTCATATGTTGCACAAAGGTCTTGTTTAATACAAGTAGCGTGGAGTAGGGACGCGTCCTTGTCGGCATAGTGTTTTAATAGTTGATCAAGTTAATTATTTTCTTTCTAACGCTACCGCCTATTTGCGATAACCGTTGGTACCACACGTTTTTTTACTCATCAAAATGAGAAACAATTAATTGTGCTTATTTAATAATTTCAATATTTTCAATTACCTGCTGTGAAGCTGGATTTGTAACATAGATTATATTATAGAAAAATTTATTTATTTTAATGGTTATAGCAGTCATTTCCATTTCTGTATTCGAAGGTTCGTGAAATGCTACAAACCGTTCTGTGACCGATGGTGTATTTTTAAAATAGCCATTTTCCGTTCCTTTGGATTTTAAAATGAGCCCAGTGGGTTTCATATTTCTCACGGTTTTCTCATTATAATAATCTGAATAATCATTTAAGTCGGTTATATAGTCATTTGTGGTAGACATAACAGCTATTAAATCTTCTCCTTTTTGCAATACAATTTGATGCATTTCAACTTCGGGAATATTTACATTTTCCAACTTCCAATCATAAAGAGGTATTCTTAGATTATTGACGGTTGTAAATTCCGTTTGAGTTTTTTCCATTTTAGAAATTGTATCACCTTTTTTCCCTGTTCCTATTGGAGAAACTTCAATATCTCGAATTATTGCATCTAAAAGATGCTTTTTATATGATGTAAGACGTAAAATATGGTCTTGCGACTCCAAACAATATAAATAAAGTGTGTTATTATCATAATTTATATTTAGCATATGAACATCATAATCACCAATTTTTTTAATTTCAACCTTTGATGGCGTTGGATTTACATTTTTTTCTAATCTTAAAAAATTTAAATATGCTTGTTCATTGATTTTTACGACTTTCTCAATTGTGGTATTGCGATTTCCATAGACGGTTTCGTATCCTATAATTAATTGGTCTTGGGGATAAGGTTTGAGTAAAATATATTCCCCTCTCATTTTATCACCTTGTTCTTGTGATATGTCATAATCATTCGGATATTTAATTTTCATATCTCCTATTGCCAAAGAATCATAATCGTCAGACATCAGAGCTACTGCTTCAGTACCTCCATTTTGGAAATAGTTATCGATTTTCTTTTCTGCTGTATTTGCATATAATAATAATCCAATAAAAGACAAACCGAAGATGGCAAGAATGATTTTTGGTAATTTTTGGGTCAGAAAAGTTTTCATTTTTAGCTGTTTTTAGGATGTATGAACAATCGAGGATTTACTGTTATGGTTGCTTGATATTAGGTTGATAAAATCATTAATCAATTTGAAACAATAAAGTTGATATAATGAAATAAATATAAAGGTCCCAAAGAGTATAGAAAAGAATATTTGATCTGCGGAATTACTTACCTCGAATAGGATTATTAGTGCTATGCTTAATAAGGTTCCAAATATTATTATATTATAAATGAGTTTCTTTTTAAACTGTTTTCTTAGAAATTTTATTTCTACATTTTGTTTTAATAGAGCTAAAAAATCCTTGTGGATTGAAATATTAAAGGGGATTATTTTTTGAACAAATTTGAAATACATCACTCCTAAAACTCCAGCGATTCCTGCCGTTCCAACTCCCGCAATTGCTAAAAGAATAAGAATCACAGTATAACGAAAAATCTGTGTATTAAACTGGGAAATTTTGCCCGACCTAATTAATTTATTTTCATTCATTTAGTAAGTCTTTATAATTATTTTTTAAAATGATTTTTCAATTAAATAGTTCGGAAATTTCAACATCAGTATCATAATAGTTTTTTTCTTTTCCTGAACCAAAGTAGGATAATGTCCTTTTTTTGTTGTCAGCAGTAAATGTTTGTGCTCCTTCCATTCCACCCATTATTGAAAAGCGGATTCTTGTTATCTTATTTTGTTCTAATAACTCAATTTCTGATTTTGTAAAGTTATAGAGAGCAATACTTCTATTGTCCACGTGGTCTCGTATTCTTTTGTCTGTACATTTTATGGTTGAACCGTCACTAAGGAAAAGGTTAACTGTTCCCCCAATGTAATGTGACTTAAAAGGAACAGCTATAGAAATCATTAAGTAACCACCATTTGAATGTTTTGCCACTGTGAATTCGGGATTTCCAGTCCAGTAACGTCCATTAAGTTCAAAGGCCCAACTGGTTGTCGCTTCATACTGATTGTCTCCTCTGTAAATGTAATTTTGTCCAACTACTGTTAAACAAGTTACAAATGTTAAAATTATTGTTAAAATTAATTTATTCATATTTTTTCATTTTTAAATGTGTGGTAACGGTCTTGGTTAAGGCAATTAGCGGGACTAGGGATGCGGACTTGTCGGTTTAGTTCTTTTCTTACTTAGGATCCTAAATTACACTTCTTCGATAAAACCCGTTATTTGTGATAACCGTTTTTGTGCATAGTAATTTAGATTAAAACTAGTATCTATATTGGGTGTGCATTCTTATTCTATATAATTTTTTCAATTTTCTCAGTTTTATTTATCAATTTTCCTGCTGACCAGAAAATGAAATCTAATTTTTTCATTTCTGAATTGGTATTATCAAATCGGCCATTGAAGAGAATAAGAGTTTCCTTTATTGAATCTTTATCAATTATATCGTTGTATGTACTTGAAATGATTGAAAGCTGTTCAAAGTAACTAGCTATTTTTTTATCTAAGTCTTTTTGATTAGGTCTTGAAAAATTGAAAACTTTGCAAACTTGGCTATCGTATATCGGTATATTTTTGTCGATTGTATTGGCAAGTTTTGTTGCAAATGAAAATTGTATTGATTTTAGACCTCTTAAATTTTCAAAATTATATAGTTTTTCAATTATCTCTAGAATATCAATATTTCCAGTATATCGAAACTCTTGCATTATTTTGAAATACTCAGTTTTAAATTCTTTTGAAAGTCCTGCAAGATCCAATCTGTAATAACTTCTATAAATAAACTGAAATAAAAAATTTTCACTAACATCTGAGTTATTGTATTCGTTTGTCAGAAACTTAAAGACTTCTACGCTTTCATAATCGATGTTTTGAATTATATCGATTTTGTTTTCGTTGATCCAGTCAGAAATCTTTTTGTTTTGTTCCATTTTTGAAAATTATTATGCACAACAGTCTAGATTAAGGCAAGTAGCGTGGATTAGGGTCGCGTTCTTGTCGGCTTTGTTGATTTTTACTTGGTATCTAAATTATCACTTTTCATTGGTATACCCGCTATTTGCGCTTAACCTATGTTGGCAATTCGTTTTTTATACGGCTAAATATTCGATGAAATCTAAAGTGTTTTTAATTTTTAATTGAACACTTTCTGAGTTTACTGATTTATTGTCAAGAGCAAAAACTTCGGTTATACTCTCTTTTGTGTTTTCAAGAGATGTTTTATTATTTATTCCAATACCAATTTTTAAAACATACTCTTCATCTAAATCAATATTTATTTTATACGGAACTTGATATTTTACAGCGTAGTCTGATAAAAGTTTAATTCCATTCAATTCTTGTTCTAAATCTGAAATAACACTTTGGTCAATAACAGTTCCTGCCCAGTTCTGATATTCGGCTTTGTTGTGAGCTTTAATTAGTCCTTTTCCATATAAACACTGAACTGAATATGAACCACCATTAGAATTGGTTTGTTTTCCTGAAACTACTCGAATTTTACCTTTAACTATTGAACCTCTAACAGGAAAATTAAATAAGTTTTGATTCCAATTAAATTCATAAGCTACTTCAATTAATTCGCTTAGAGATTCAAAATCACATTGATTAGTCCAAAAAAGTACTGTGTCAGAAATATTTAAACAGTTTACCTTAGAATGAGATATATCACTTAATATGACTCCGTTTTGAGGTCTGTTATATTTACCTAAACCTAAAGATGTTTCAATGTCACGAAAAATATGCCCCATTCTTCGCTCTAATACTTCATCTTTATTATTTTCTATAAATTCTTTAAATCCTAAATAGTCAAAATAGGCTAGATATACTTCTTTCATAATTATATTATTTGTTTTTTATAAACCTCATAATTAAGGCTACTAAAATAAAAGCTATTACTGCTAAAAAATAACTAACTGATTGAGCTTCAGAATAATCGTGATTTCCCATTTGATTTTGTCCTCCAAAATTATTTACAATTAGATCATAACTAATGAATTTTGTCAAAACGGCAAATATTGTCGCGGTAATAAAACGTGTTAATATATACGAGGAACTTTCTTTTGTCTTTTCACTAGGTAATGGAGGAGGAACATCTAGAAACAACATTTTAAGTTCAGGAATATTTTGAGCTTCAATCCAATCGCTGCTTCCTTGTTTCCAAACAAGTGTGGATTTAGAAATACTATTATTCTTGATTTCTTCTAAAGAAAAAGGACCTTTCTTGGTACTGCCATCAGATGTATAAAAATTCATTACTTCTTAATTTTTAATTGATTTGTTCAGGTTTGTATTAAAAAATGAATGCCAACGGTCTTGGTTAAGGCAAGTAGCGTGGATTAGGGACGTGAACTTGTCGGCTTTGTTGTTTGTTACTTGATGTCTAAAATAGTACTTTTCACCTAATTGCCCGCTATTTGCGCTTAACCGATGTTAGCTGTAGGTCTTTAGTTATAAGTTGCTTGTAATGTTCTTAATCTCACTTTGAAATTGTCTTTCCAGATTGAATAGTTAGTAATGTCTTGTTCCATTTCTGTATTGTTCGGTAATTGAGATAATGTTGAAGTTCCTCCGTCATGTTCTGTTACGGAGTATTTTCCATATAAATCTAATAAGAAATCAACATCTGATCGTTCTGTGATAATATAACTTGATAAATTTCCCTTTTTTAAATGCACATTTTTAGAGAACCTTTCATAAGTTTTATTAGATAGTATTTCTTCAACTGAACGTTCTAGGAGCATTCTATATCTTTTTCGAGCAGAATCTAATTTGGTTTCTCTTCCGTGCGCATCTGATAGTTCAAGAGAATCGTGGTCACGTATAATTCTTCTTATAGAATCAATTCTTTCCTGAACATTTTTAGCTAAATATGGGATTTCATCTGTAACAATACCGCTTATGTTATTATATCTATCAATACCAATTATTGAACAATCTGTTGAAATAACAGATTTATGTATATCTATTAATAATCGTAAAAAGGATAAATCGTGAGTAAAGACTATAATTTGCCTGCTTTGTGATAATTGGACTATTTTATTAGCAATTAAATCTCTATAATCCATATCTAAGGATGTAACTGGGTCATCAAAAATTATAGAATTCAGGCGACCATCTATTGTGCATTCCGCTAAGAAGTTTGATAAAGCAATGATTTTTTGTTCACCCTCACTTAATATCGAATCTATTGCATCCGAAATACCGGTTAAACTACATTTCTGGTAAGTACTTCCTTGAGTCGTTCTAGTTTTTGCTAATAAAACCTTAGTAGCTAAATCGCTATTAAAAGAACTTAAATGAGAAATAAATTCTTGGTGTTGTAGATTAACAGCTTGATTCTCCATTAATTCGCCAATTTTTCTTGAAATTGAACTAGTATTTAGGTGCGATTGACAACTTGTAATCCAAGACTTATATTTATACTCATCATAATATTGAAGAATATTTGTCTTATTGTTAAATAAGAATTCTTTAGCAGTTAATTCATTTAGTTCATTAATAAATCTATTTCTATTTTGTGACAATTCTCTGTTTTGTTCAATTTGAGCCTCAATAAATGGAAGTAATCTAGCAAAATTAGTTGATAAAAAATGTTCGGTGAAATTAAATTCCCCTCCATTTTGTAAATGGTTAGTAACTAGTTCTTGTGATGTTCTTACATATTCATTGAATTGATTATATAAATCATTAAAATGAGGTATATGTTGTTCTAATTCGACAAAGTTCTCATATGGAGGTACTGTCAAAGTTCTGTATACACTTAATTTTTGCTGAATTGTGGTATTTATTGCATTTAACTGGGTAGAAATATCATTTAAAACGAATTGATTAAATCCTAATAATCTTTCTTTTGCAGTTTCATCTAAATCTTGTTGACATAACACACATGTTTCTAAAGACCCAAGTGAAGGAAAGTTTTGTCCATCAGTCATGTTATTGCTATCAGCAAAATTTTTTGCAGCTTGCCATAGTGATCTCCAGGGATTAGTTCCAAAACCCTCGATAGAGTTCAAATTGCTTAATTCATTGGCTGCTATTTGATATGCTTGATTTGTACTTTCAAAATCAATCCTAAGTCTTCTTATTTCGTCAAGATTTTGTTCATTGAAAAGATTTTCAACGTTTGTAATTTGTGAAATGTAGTTATTAATCCGTCCTCTAAAACCAGTTAGATTTTGTATGCTCTGTTCTGGATCAGGTGTATTAATTAAGGTTATAAGTTCCTGTTTTCTATCTAAATTTGCTTGATTGAATTGGATATATGTTTCGATATCATTTCTTGATAAATTTTCAATGTTCGCATACCATTGAGATGTAGTTGTTCGAATTAATGCCTGATCTATAATTGGCTTTGATGTGTTATATCCAGAAACCTCAATACTTAGAGATTGATGAATTTTTCCTATTACCGAAATAAGCCGTTCTAGAACATCAATTCCTATTGGCTTATATTCTGTTGGATTTTCTTTATTTATATAAATATCACCGCAATCATTATCATAAACAAAAATTGAGTTTAATAATGGATTACTCGGAGTATTTTCAATCCAATTAATGTTAACATTAGCACCATTTTCTTCTAAAATAAATTCTACTTGTTGTACACTCGCTGACGTTGTAAAAACATTCTTTTTTAGTTCTATGTCTCGATGTCTACTCCAGCAAAGCTTTTTCAAAATTCTTGAATAACTTGACTTCCCTGAACCATTTTTACCATAGACAACAGTTAAACCATTGTTTGCAAATTGCAAATTCCCCTGATGATGCAAAGCAGATATATTAATAGGGTTTCTCAGGCTAATAAGTTTTGGGAAATTCCCACTTGCTATTGGTGAAGTTGGTATATGAGTGCTATCAAGTGGAATAGCAACTAATGTTATTAAAGTATCACCATTCTCCTTTTTTAATAATTGAACCAATTCATCGATATCATTTTGGTTTATTAAGGTATTAGTGATAATTCTTCTCAATGCATCTTGAATAAATGCTGGTTTAGTTAAAGACCAATTTGAAATTTCTTGATATATGGACATTCTATAAAAATATAATTATTCTCAGTTATTGACTTCTGATTTTTTTCTTTTGACTTACAGCTAACTTGTTATATCAAAACTTATATATGCGTTTATTAAAAATTATTACGAGATAAACATAGTTTCCTATTATTATATCCCTCTTTGTGAAAATCAATAAAACTTGACAACTTGACGTTAACTTTTTTAAGCTTTTTTAGTAGTACCCTTTTCTATGGTTGCTAATTCCTTTTTTAAATTATTCAATTCCTGGTTTAGCTCAAGTTTGTTATTAAATTGCTTAGTTCCCTTTATTTTTTTCTCTAATTGTCCAATAGCAGTTTTTAAAGTTGCTTGCCTTTCTTGATATTCTACTAATTCTGCAAGGGAATTGGAGTTTAATTTATTTTCCCCTGATATTTGGAAACAAAATTCCTCATACACAAAATCAAGACTTTTCTTTAATGGGAGAGTGAAATTATTAATATTTTCTTTGGGTAGCCACTCTGAATTAAATGTCCAGTCAATAACAGAAATATTATCGTTAATAGGATGGGCGTGTTTTGTGGAGGTGGAAAAATAAAATTCATTATTCCAGTTGACAAGGAAAATAATAGGATAGGGTATAGCCTTATTTATAATTTCCAGAATTCCCTTAACCTCCTGTTTTTCCTTTAATTCAACATAAAATACTTGGATTTCTTTAATCTCTTTAGCAGGCAAGTTTGTTGTTGCTTCAGAGATTTTATATTCCCAGGTAATCCTTTTAATAAGATCTGTGAATAGCTGCTTTTGTTTGCTGTTTGTAAAAGAATTAAAAGCATTCTTGGGAACAACTTTGTTCACTTTTACTTTATTAGGTAGATCAAATATTTCCATCTATTTAATAATTAGAAACGAAATCAATTTAAAGTCCTCTATGCCCTTAAGTTTGTCCTGGAGGGCTGTTGTGCCACCTGACTGGAATAAGCTCATAACGTCCTTTTCTTCCTCTCTCTGGAGAATAGTGCTTATGCTTTGTTTAAGTAATTGGGAGTAGGGATCCATTTGTTCATAATCATCTGTTTCTATACTCAAGTCATTACACAGATCAACAATGGGGTTTTTAATTCCTTTACTTGCCTTTCGCATAGCATCAAGAATTTTCTTAGGCTCTACGTGATTTAAGACAATATCACCTGAACTCTTCATGTAAACTAAATAGAAAGGATGTAACCTATTTAATTTATTGATATTTACACTTGAATTAATATTTTTTAGAACAAATATTACTCCAGGTTCTAAATTTTCTTCAGCCTTTACCACAGCATGTAATCCTTCAGGTATATCTTTCAGCTCTCCATAATTCTTAATTAAAATGGACAAATCAATTCTAAAATCATTTAATCCTAGATCCGTAATACTAACCCCTTCCTTAAGATCTTCTAGATCTAATACTTCATCTCTTAAACTTTGCAATTGAATTTTTCTATACTCTAGATCTTTTTCATTAGTATTTAGTATGTTATCGTCACCAGTGCTCGCCATATTACTAATAAGCATCTTGCTTTCCACTCGCTGTTTTAAATTTATATATGAGTCTAGAGTTATATCTGGCCAAAAATTCACCATTGTTATGTTTTCATTTTGTGAACCTATACGATCAATTCTCCCGAATCGTTGTATAATGCGTACTGGATTCCAATGAATATCATAATTAACTAAATAATCGCAATCCTGTAAATTCTGTCCTTCTGAGATACAATCGGTAGCAATTAGAATTTCTATAGAATCTGTTATTTTAGGATAGAGCTGATTTTTATCTTTAGAAATAGGTGAGAAGCAGGTAAGAATAGTATTAATATCAGAAGGTATTTGTTTGGAAGTACTTAATTTCCTTGAGCCAGTTATTAAAGCGCTATTTAAACCATACTTCTTTTTAAAATGCCCTTTTACATATTCATATAAATAGTTCGCTGTATCTGCAAAAGCTGTAAATACAATGGCCTTTTTATTACCAGGATTTCTTGGGTTCTCAATTTTATCTTCTAAAAGGGATATAAGGTGTTGGAGCTTTACATCTTCCTTTCCACCTATATCTACAATTTTACTCCACAAGTTATTCAGGATATGTAGATCCTCACACAGATCTTCCTCCCATTTAGTAGTGTCCATATCAGAAATATGAACCTTAATTTTCTTACCTATTACCTGCTCTTCATCACCCCAATCTGATTCCCAATCAAAATTTTCATCATCCAATTTGGATTGAATCCCTTCATATTCTCCACCATTTTCCTTTTTAATTGTTTTAATCACATTTTCTATTTGGGAAATTACTTTTTCTAAAGTAAGGCGAAATGAATCCACCGAACTTTCTAGGCGTTTGAGAAGGTTAATACGCATTAATGTCCTTAAACTGTTATCCCTATCCATTTGGGATAATCTCCCTGATCCTGATCTAACCTCCTTATCATAAAGATCAGCATAAAACTGGAGTTTACTTGGAAGGATATAATTTAAAGGGGTGTAAATGGATAAATTTAAAAGCGTCAGGTTTTCAGCTATTTCTTCATAGGTAATGCTCTCATTATTTGTAAGAGGAGACTGGATGGGTAGTGGTTTATTCCGTTTTGGAAATTTTCCAATATCTGTCGTGTCGTAATATGTTGTGATATGTTTTCTTGATCTTGCTATGGTTAGGGAATCAAGGATTTCAAAGAAATCAAAATCCAACATATCCAGAAGTTTTTCAGTAGTTCTTTCCTCGGTTTGAAATTTACTCCAAGAATTAAATGCTTGTTGGGCTCTTCTAAATATTAAGTCAATGCTAGAACTGGTGTCGAGTCTTTTGTCAATATTTGCAGCTTCTCCTTCATAAGCTAGCGCTAACTGATTTTTTAAATCATTAAAACGATTATTAACCGGTGTAGCTGAAAGCATTAAAACTTTAGTTTCAATCCCTTCTTTCATGATTTTTCTTAAGAGGCTTTGATATCTATTCTCCCTATCTGCATTAGGATTATTATTTCTGAAATTGTGAGATTCATCTATCACTACGAGTCCGTAATTGCCCCAATTTACATTTTCTAATTGCCTACCGTTACTTACTCCTCTTTCTCTGGAAAGATCTGTATGAAATAGAACATCATATCTTAACCTGTCACCTTTAAGTATATTATTCTTGTCATTATTTCTAAAGGTATTCCAGTTAGCTTCCAATTTTTTAGGACAAAGTACC
>JAGXIE010000045.1 GCA_024635765.1 Flavobacteriaceae bacterium
TACCTCAACAATACATGGAAGTGATTATTTAGAATATATTTTAGAGGACCTAAAACTATTTTTTAAGAATACCACCGAAATTTTGTTCATTCCTTATGCACGTCCAGGTGGCATCAGTCATGATGATTATACCAAGAAAGCTGCTGAAGCTTTCGCTAAAATCAATAAAACTGTAAAAGGAATTCATGAGTTTGATAGTCCTGCTGAAGCGGTTAGGCATGCAAAAGGCATTTTCACCGGTGGTGGAAACACTTTTGTTTTGGTCAACCAACTTTATAAAAACAATTTACTGGAACCATTAAAAGAAGTTATTACCAAGGGGACACCTTATCTGGGAACTAGTGCTGGAAGCAACATTTGTGGTTTAACAGTAAATACCACTAATGATATGCCTATTGTTTACCCTCCAAGTTTTAAGTCCTTGGGATTGATTCCATTTAATATCAACCCACATTATTTAGATCCTGATACAAAAAGTACTCACAAAGGAGAAACTCGAGAAACCAGAATCAAAGAGTTTCATGCCTATAATTCACCACCTGTTGTTGGACTTAGAGAAGGAAGTTGGCTAGAAGTAAACGATGATTCCATTATTCTCAAAGGACAGCTAAATGCTCGGATTTTTGAATACAACAAAGAGCCATACGAAGTTAAGCCAGACACAGAACTAAGGCACTTAAAATGAAAAAACTGAACGAACTATAATCCATTAGAGATTTAAAGACAATTCTTCCCTAACTTCTCCGTTTTGGGATAAGCTTCTCGCTGAAAGATCATAGAAACCATAAAATGAATCGAAACCAATTTATTAAACTGTCAGGATTAACAGGAATTGCATTCATAGCCATTCCTCAATTAGCTTTTAGTCTAAAAAACGATTCATTATCTTATGAAGAATTGATCGGCAAAGGCAATCCAGAACTTGTCGGTGAAGTCTTTAAGCTACGTAAAGAGGCCTACGAGGCTTTCATTAGCATGAAAAATGAAGCGGAAAAAAGTAACATTCAATTAAAAATGGTGTCTAGTTATCGAGATTTCAAACATCAAAATACCATCTGGGAACGTAAATACAAACGCTACGAGTCACAAGGGTTTAATACTGATACGATTATCAAAAAGATAATAGAGTACTCCACCATCCCTGGAACATCACGCCATCATTGGGGCACAGATATCGATTTAGTTGATGCCAATGCGAAACAACCTGCAAACTTATTGAGTCCAATACATTTCGAAGATGGTGCTTGTTTTTCCCCTTTTAAAAAATGGATGGATGCGAATGCTAATGATTTTGGGTTTTATTTGGTTTACACTGACGGTATTAATCGTAAAGGTTTCAAATACGAGCCATGGCATTACAGCTACAAACCTTTATCCTTTAAATTTTTATCGGATTACAGACAATTAAATCTTGCTGAAATCCTTAAAAAGGAACTTGTTATGGGAAGTGAGCATTTTTCAGAAGGGTTTGTCACTAACTATTTGAATGATAATGTTTTAGATATAAACCCAGAACTTTTATCAAATTAAAATCAAAAGCACAAAACTCAACACAAAAGGTATTGTTGAATTTCACCTCTAATCAATCCCTCTCCTCGGGATTGTTTTTTATCTTTGAATTACTAAACATGTGACTCATGAACAAAAAGACCATACTTATGATCCTTGACGGTTGGGGATTATCACCAGACCCAAAAGTTTCTGCTATCGACAATGCAAAAACACCCTTTATTGATTCGTTATATCAAAAATATCCACATGCGACTTTAAGAACAGATGGTTTAAATGTCGGCCTACCTGAAGGACAAATGGGTAATAGCGAAGTGGGACACATGAATCTCGGTGCTGGCCGCATTGTTTACCAAGATTTGGCAAAGATCAATATGGCAGTGAAAAATCATACGCTTGGCAAAGAAAAAGTGCTAGTGGACGCTTTTGAATATGCCAAATCAAATAATAAATCGGTTCATTTTTTGGGCCTGTTAAGTGATGGTGGTGTGCACTCGCATATCAATCATTTATTTGGACTTTTAGACGCTGCTGAAGATTTTGGGCTCAAAAAAGTATTTGTTCATGCCTTTACTGACGGACGTGATGTGGATCCAAAATCGGGTTTTGGTTTTGTAACCGAGTTGGAAGAGCATATCGAAAACTCACATGCTAAACTGGCTACAATCACAGGCCGTTACTATGCAATGGATAGGGATAACCGTTGGGAACGTGTAAAACTCGCTTATGACACTTTAGTGCATGGATTAGGAGAGCAATCTACTAATGCAACTGGGTCCATTGAAAAAAGCTATGAAAACGCTATTACTGATGAGTTTATAAAACCAATTGTGATGCTAGATAAAAACGAAGATACAGTTACTACTATAAAAAATGGTGATGTGGTTGTATTCTTCAATTTTAGAACTGATAGAGGTCGTCAATTGACGCAAGCCTTAACCCAGCTTGATTTTCACGAACAAAATATGCACAAATTAGATTTGTATTATGTCACTATGACTAATTATGATGACACATTTACAGGGATCCACAAGATTTTTGAAAAAGACAATCTCACTGAGACCTTGGGTGAAGTCTTGGAAAAACATCACAAGAAACAAATCCGAATTGCTGAAACCGAAAAATATCCACATGTCACATTTTTCTTTTCTGGAGGAAGAGAAAAGCCTTTTGAAAGTGAAACAAGAATTTTGAGAAATTCCCCAAAAGTAGCAACCTATGATTTACAACCAGAAATGAGTGCTTACGAACTGCGTGACGCCCTAATCCCTGAACTTGAAAAGGGTGAAGTGGATTTTGTATGCCTTAATTTTGCCAATGGCGATATGGTTGGGCACACAGGAGTGATGTCGGCAGCGATCAAAGCCTGTGAAGCCGTAGATGCATGTGTTAAAGATGTAGTGACCACTGCACTAGAAAACAACTATACAACCTTATTGATCGCCGATCATGGTAACTGCGAGACCATGGTAAATCCTGATGGCTCGCCCAATACAGCTCATACGACAAATCCAGTTCCTGTTATTTTAATCGATAAGGACTTAAAACACATTAACGACGGCGTTCTGGGTGATTTGGCTCCAACAATCCTTAAATTGATTGGGATCGAACAACCGGAAATTATGACGCGACACTCACTAATTAAATAAGAGCATAAAAAATAATTATTTACTTTTGCAACTCATAAAATGCATCGATGAATTTTCATGATAAATTAATTATTGCAGTAGATTTTGACGGAACTATTGTGGAAGATGGGTTTCCAAAAATAGGAAAACCCAGAATTTTTGCGTTTGAAACTCTCAAAAAGCTTCAAGAAGATGGCCATCGACTCATATTATGGACTTACAGAAATGGCGTTAAGCTTGATGAAGCTGTGAAGTTTTGTGAAGCTAACGGAATTATATTCTACGCCGTTAATAAAAGTTTTCCTGAAGAACAATTTGACTATTCCAAAAGCCGAAAAATATATGCTGACCTCTATATCGATGACAGAAACATGGGTGGCATTCTTGGTTGGGGCGAAATCTATCAGATGATTACTAAAGAAAAACCAGATCCTTCTGCTTTTAAGAAAAAAAAGGGATTGTTTTCTTTTTTCAAATAACCTTAAGTCCTTTCACCATTTCAAAATACTGCTTGTCAATAATTTCTCGATGATCTGGATGAGCGATTTCAACCAAAGCTTTCACTCGGTTCTTAATGGTTTTTCCATAAAGATTAGCAACACCGTACTCCGTAACCACATAATGAACATGTGCTCTCGTGGTCACGACTCCAGCACCCATTTTTAACGAAGGCACTATTCTACTTATGCCTTTGCTTGTAACTGAAGGCAACGCAATAATGGCTTTACCGCCTTCACTTAAAGATGCACCTCGAATAAAATCCATCTGACCTCCAACACCAGAATACATATTTGGCCCAATAGAATCCGCACAAACCTGACCAGTTAAATCTACTTCAATAGCAGAATTGATGGCAACCATTTTAGGGTTTTGTTTGATCACAGAAACATCATTCACGTAATTTGATGCTCGCATTTCTATAAATGGATTATCATCAACATAATCATAAAGTTTTTGAGACCCGATCAAAAAAGTTGCCAAGGCACGTCCTCGGTTAATTGTTTTAAAATTCCCATTAATGACGTCTTTCAAAATTAAGTCAATCACACCGTCAGAAAACATCTCTGTATGTAGTCCTAAATCTTTATGGTTATAAAGTCGTGTCAATACGGCATTGGGAATACTTCCTATTCCCATTTGTAAGGTACTTCTATCTTCAATTAAACCTGCCACATAATCTCCAATTTTACTTTCTATGATTGTGGGCTCAGATATTTCATGACTTGGAAGCAATTCATTACTTTCAACAAAAACATCTATTTCAGATATATGAATGATCCCTGCACCATGAGTTCTGGGCATATGTTTGTTGACTTGGGCAACTACGTATTTAGCATTATCAATAGCTGCTAAAGTGGCTTCTACAGAAACACCCAAAGAACAATATCCATGTTTATCTGGTACAGAGACATGAATCAAAGCCACATCTAGATCAATAATATGCCTTTTGAACAACAACGGTAGCTCACTCAAGAATACTGGTGTGTATGAACCGTTTCCTGCTTTTATAGTATGTCTTACATTTTTACCAATGAAAAAAGAATTGACATGAAAACTATCTTTCAGTTCAATATTGGCGTAAGGTGCGACACCTTCGGTATGGAGTTGGCAAATTTCAACATTTCTTAACTCTTGATGTCGATTACTCATTGCTTTTATCAACGCTTGCGGCGCAGCAGCAGCAGCATGAATGTAAACACGATTATTGGATTTTATAACTTTTACCGCTTCATCGGCACTTACAGAAGTATACATAACATTAAATTTATGGCACAAAATTATTAATTAGAAAACATTTAAAAACTGTCGAAAGTCATATTTATTAAAAAAATTGCAATTTTTATTTTAAGTATCTTTGCGAATATTTTTTAAGCATGATTATACAAAAAACCAGAGAGGAAATTGAATTGATGCGTGAAAGCGCTTTAGTGGTTTCAAAAACCTTGGGCATGTTGGCTAAAGAGGTAAAACCGGGAATTACAACCTCTAAATTAAATAAAATGGCGGAGGAATTTATTCGTGAGCAAGGTGCCATTCCTGGGTTTTTAGGCCTTTATGACTGCCCTTCTACACTACTTTGTAGTACCAATGAAGCTGTCGTTCATGGATTGCCAACCAATAACCCGTTAAAAGAAGGTGATATTGTTTCAATAGATTGTGGTGCCATCAAAAATGAATTTTATGGTGACCATGCCTATACATTTGAAATTGGGGAAGTCGCACCTGAAACGAGAAAATTACTTCAGATAACTAAAGAATCTCTCTATGTTGGCATTCGAGAATTAAAGATTGGTAATAGAGTTGGTGATGTGGGTTTTGCCATTCAGAATTACTGCGAAGCTGAAGGCTATGGCGTCGTGAGAGAATTAGTAGGTCATGGATTAGGTAAAAAAATGCA
>JAGXIE010000046.1 GCA_024635765.1 Flavobacteriaceae bacterium
CAACTTGATAGAAAAGAGCGAATTCAGCATTTGCCGTGACATTGACTTGTTTAGAAACCGTAGGATCATTCTCAATCGTTACCACCAAATTTTGAGGTGCTTGGAATGAAACCACGATAGTTTGATTAATAGTCGTTGACGAACCGTTTAAACCATTAGCAGTTACTGAAATAACATAAGTGCCTTCCTCATAATTGTGAGGCACACTTGAACCAGGCCTCAAAATATCAGAATGAGATGGATCTGAATTGTCTCCAAACCCTACTTTGAAACTAACTGCACCTTCTGCCAAAGGTGTAATTGTTGTAAGACCCGTATTATCTTGGGTCACCCTTACCGCTGCAGAAACATTTGTAGGTGCAGAAATTTGATCGATGTTAACGGTGTCGTCTTCCTCTGAACAAGCAAATACGACAACTACCAATAACGTAATATTTAATAAATATTTTAAAATTTTCATATGTATTTTTTTTTAATATCCTGGGTTTTGTGTCCAACGATTCCCTGCCAATTCAATTTCGATCCTTGGAATTGGGAATAGTTCATGTTTACCAGCCGTAAATCCTGGTATGGAATTAGTTTGTCCTGTTCTCACCTGATCAAAAAACCGATGTCCTTCACCAGCCAACTCCAAGCGTCTTTCTTTAAAGATAGCTTGAGTTAGGTCTTCGGACGTATCTAAATCATCCAAGCCGGCTCTAGCCCTCACTAAATTTAAGTAATTTCGAGCACGATCATCATCTATACCGCTATAAGCTTCGGCCGCCATGAGCAGCACGTCAGAATACCTAATTGCCCTATAGTTGTTACTATGGTTGATGTTAGGATCTTGTAATATAGGTTCAGTATAAGGAATGTATTTTTTGTTATAGTATCCGGTAAAATCCAATGGATTACCAATACCATATTCTACAGATGGTCTTTCCTCTACAAATGCCTCGATATCTAAAATTGTAGCATCTCGTCTTGTATCATTTGGTGTGTATAGATTGAATAATTCTTCAACCGGTGGGTTAAAACTAAATCCCGAAGCAAAAGGCGAAAAATCACCCTCTAAAAATCTAGGACCCATAAATCCGGCAGCCACATTTCCTTCTACACACGGAAAACACCCAAAACTGGCACCCTCTGCAAAACCAGTATACTGGACTTCAAAAACAGATTCAATATTGTTTTCATTCTCGTTAAGAAATATCGTGGAAAAATCAGAAACTAACTGATATTGTCCTGAATTTATAACTTGATCTAATGTAGTTGCAGCTTCAGGGAATTTTCCTTGAAATAAATAAATCTTACCCAACAATGATAATGCAGCTCCTTTTGTTACTCTGCCATTTTGTGCCTGCTGCCAAGGTAAGTTTTCAATGGCATCCGTTAAGTCTTGTTCCAATCGCTCATAGATTATGTCTTTGGGCGTTCGGTCAATGGATTGTGATGCATCAAACGATATTCTACCATCGACGATTAAGGGGACATCACCAAACCATTTGACTAATTCAAAATAATAATACGATCTTAAAAATAAATTTTCTGCAAGTAATTGCTCTTTGCCATCAAACTGAGTCTTATTTTGAAATTCAACAATGAAGTTTGCTCTGCTTATACCTGCATACATCCACTTAAAAATATTCCTCAGGGCGTCATTATCTGCCGTATGAATCATGTCATCAATTTGTTGCCATTCCAATACATCGGTTGGACCATCTCCTCCACATAAACTATTGTCAGAAGCGATCTCACCAAGGATATTATTTAAGTATGTAGTAGACAACAAGTCGTACACACCGATCAAGGCATCTTCATAGTCCGATTTCGTATTGAAATAAGTTTCCGAGCTTTCTTGCCCTTCTGGTAATATTTCGACATAATCACTACATGAGTAACCTATAACGATGAGCATTAATGCAATTAGTTTTTTAAAATTCTTTTTCATGTTATTTATAATTAAAATGAAACATTGATTCCTGTTGTAAATGTTCTAGTTTGGGGATACTGACCTAAATCCACGCCAGCACCTAAAGGACTTGCATTAGACACGTCCGGATTATATCCGCTGTATTCTGTAAATGTAAATAAATTATTAGCGGCAATATAAATTCTGAATTTATCAAACCCTGTTCGCTCCAAAGCTTTTTCATTTAATGAATACCCTAATTGAACATTCTGAATTCTTAAATAAGAGCCATCTTCTACATAAAATGAAGAAAATAACTGATTGTTAGCAGCTGTATTAGACGCTCTCGGTACTGTGTTTGATGTACCTTCACCAGTCCAACGATTTAAATAAAAATCTGGCTTGTTGCTATAAGTTAAAAAACGTTCATAACTACGTGCAACGTCGTTACCGATTGAAGCAAATAGGGTGGTTCCAAAATCAATTTGTTTATAATTAAGGTTTAAATTAAAGCCCATAGTGATTTCTGGTATTGGATTACCAATGACTGTTAAATCATCACTACTACCAAACTCGATGACTCCATCTCCATCGACATCCACATATCTTAAATCTCCTGGGCTGGCATTTGGTTGTAGCGCATGAGCATCAATTTCTGCCTGATTCTGAAATATACCGTCTGTTTGTAGACCGTAGAAAACACCTATAGGCAATCCCGTTTGAAATCTAGATGTATTTTGATTTAACCCAAACAATCCGCCTGAAATAAAACCTGCCGCATTGTTAACCTGCAGTGCTTTATTATCTATACTGGTAAGGTTATAACCAACACTCATTCTAAAATTTTCAGTAAAATCATGGTTAAAATTAAGACTCAAATCAATTCCCTTATTTTCAATAGTTCCTGCATTTACAACTGGAGCTGAACTTCCTGGCGCCGATGCACCCAATAGAGCTGAAACCTCCGGAACTAAAAGTAAATCCTCGGTTGTCTTTTTATAGTAGTCAACCGTCAAATCTAATTTGCTATTAAAAAATGAAATGTCCAATCCAATATTAATTTGTTTATTGGTCTCCCATTTTAGATCAGGATTTGCTAATGCCCCAACTGCGTTTCCGAAAGAAAGTAAATCATTAAATGGATAAGTTGCTTCCCCATTAGTTCCTTGCAATAAACCTAACCAACGGTAGTTTCCGATCTTATCATTCCCTGTCAATCCCCAGCTACCTCTAATCTTCAATCTATTTATGGCATCAACATTAAAGAACTGCTCGTTAGAAACCAACCAACCTCCTGAAACCGAAGGAAAAGTACCAACTCTATCGTTGGGTCCGAACTTGGTTGAAGCATCTCTTCTTATCAATCCAGATATAATATATTTTCCTTGATAGTCATACTGGATACGTCCAAAAAACGAGTACCATCGATTTTCATTTCTACCTTCACTAGCATTTACCAAACTTTGAGTTACTTCAGCTTCACCATCTTCAACTACAACTTGAATTATAGAGTTTGTATTTCCCAAATAAGCATTGTCCCAGGTATCAGGCCCACTAGCCAAAGGTCCGTTACCAAAAAACCCTTTATATGATTCACTTCGAATAGAACTACCTACAAGGAAATCAAAATTATGGTTGCCAAAACTTTTTGAATAATCAATAAAATTTTCCCAGGTATAATCAAATGATTGCTGAGAATTTTCAAAAACAGTTCCAAATAAATCTCTTGTTCCATCATCATTTCGATCCACATTAAATGAAGTAGGATCATCAGGATCTAGTTGAACATTATTTACAACTTTATTAGGTCCATAATATTGTAAGGGAAAATAACTTCTACCTCCAAAGTCAGAATAATTAAAATTTAATCTCGTTGTTGCTTTTAAATCATCAATTACTTGATACTCCAACTCTAATTTCCCAGTAAAGCGATCCGCTCTTCCTTCATTAAAGGTATTATTTATTAAAGCTAAAGGGTTAATAATCTCATTTCCTTGATTCGTACCAATATATGAATAGCCTCTTGAGATACCAGTGCCATCAGAACCATCGAAAACACCAGTTAAAGGAGATGCATTCAAAGCATAATAAAGCGCCGAACCTCTCCCACCTTCAGGAATAGACTTACTTCTAATATTTGTATATAATAAGAAGGTATTAAGTTTTAATTTTTCAGTTAAATCAATACCCATATTGTTCTTAAGCGTCCATCTTTGATAATTAGATTTATCTCTCGCTATAACACCATCTTGGGCAAAATAACTTCCACTAAATCCATAGGTCGTTGTTTCTGAACCTCCAGTAGCACTTAGACTATGGCTAAACAAAGGTGCTGAAGTGAACAGCTGATCTTGCCAATCTGTATTGATATTTAAATTTTGCAAATTAGTAAAAGGAAGCGGATTACCATCTACTGCTTCCATCTCATTAACATACAATGCATACTCAAGATTGTTCATTAAATCAATCTGATTATCAGCTTCTTGTACAGAATAAAACGTATTGTATGTAAATTGAGTTTTTCTATTTTTCTTACCTGTCTTTGTAGTTATCAAAATAACACCATTGGCGCCTTGCACTCCATAGATAGCAGAACTGGCATCCTTTATTATATCCATTTTTTGGATATCATTAGGGTCAATGATACTTAAATCATTACCAATATTTACACCATCTACGATGACTAAAGGCGAATTGTCTCCGTTGGTAGTAATACCTCTAATACGTATATTCAGTGCGGCACCCGGAGAACCAGAGTTGGCAGTTACCTGAACTCCCGCAGCGGCACCTTTCAGTGCCTCTTCAATCCTTTGAGGATTGTTTTGTACAATAGTTTCTGAATCAATACTGGAAAATGCTCCTGTAACCAATTCCTTTCGTTGAGATCCATAACCAATTACTACGACCTCATTTAGAGCTTGTGCATCTTCAACTAATACAACATTTATAGGATTGTTGTTTTTTACAACTATTTCCTTGTCCTCAAAACCAACATAAGAAAAAACTAAAACAGAATTGAGAGGTACCTCTGTAATAGTATAGTTGCCATCAAAGTCTGTAGTCACACCTTTACTCGTGTTTTTTATAATAATGTTTACACCTGGTAGTGGTTGGTTAGTGACATTATCTTTTACATTACCGCTTATGGTAACATTTTGTCCGAAGCTTATAACGGACATAAGTAAAATAAGTACTTGTAAAATTTTTGTTGTCATATTTTTAATTCTTTGTAATACAAACTTAAAAGATTATGTTATAAGAATCGCAAAAAGTAACACTACAAAATATATACATCGTAATATTTTTTTAGCTTTTTTATGATTTCTTTAACTAACTGGCAAAAAATCAAGTATTGAAAAAGTGTTATATACTAAAACTAAATCGAAATAGTTTGCTAATTTAACGTGTTTGTAGTGGTAATGTTCAGGTATAATTTAAATTTGTAGTGGCTTTAAATCTCGAGGATGTAGTTTGTTAAACTGAAATCGTGTGGTAAATCCATTTTTTTTCTTAATCGATATCTTTTAACCTCCACACTTTTAGGAGAAATGTTTAAAAGTGGTGCAATTTCTTTTGATGAGAGATTCAATCTCAAATAGGCACATAATTTTAAATCGTTAGGAGTAAGTGATGGATGTTTGGATTTCACTTTCTTAAGAAAATCCTTATCTGCATTGTTGAAAGCCTCTTGAAAAAACTTCCAGTCGTCTGTATTATTAAGATTTTTATCAATAAATCGAATAACGGGTTTTAAAGAGCTGGATTCATCAGTGTTTTTCAATTCTTCTTTTACTGTGTTTAAAAATTCGTTTTTCTTAATAAGGCTCATTGTGGAGATTGCCAATTCTCTGTTTTTATTTTCAATATCCAGTTGTAATTTTTCATTCTCAACCTGCATCAATTGTTGTTCAGTTTCCAATTGTTTCAATTCAAGTTCATTCTTGTTTTTTTGAAGTAATTTTTCTCTTTGTTTTTTATAATACCTCCTATAGATAATATGCATAAAAATTGAAAACAACAGAACACACAGCACATAAAAGGCAATCATAAGATTAGTAATGTACCATGGTTTTTCGATTTTAAATTTATAGGTTGAAACATTTGAGGTTAATGTATCGCCCAACCTTCCTCTTACATTAAAAACATAATTACCAAACGGAAGATTTTTAAACAATACCGATGGTGTTGTGGTCCAGTCGCTCCATTGGTCATAATAACCTTCCAACTGATATTGGTATTCTGCATCTGAAAATTTAGCGTATTCAGGCAAACTATAGGTAAATTCAATATTGTTTTGTTTGTTCTTAAATTCAGAAAATTGTTCTCTGTTAACGAACCTTTCATTACCATCAACGGCATAAATGCTAATACTGTTAATTGAGATTTTATAAGATTTATCTTTTAGCTTATCTAAATCAATGATAACATAACCGGTAGATGTGCCTAGAAGGTATTTGTTTCCTTCAAGGTATGTTATCGTTTCATAACCTGACATTTCTTTGCGATAAGATTCCGGAAATGGAATATTCGTGACATTTGGTATGTCACTCATTTTACCAGGTGTCAAATAGCTCAAATTTTTTGTGGAAAAGCCCCAAAGTTTTCCACGCTCCGTATGTGGGATTAACTTTCCAGAAGTGTATTGACCAAGTTGAAACATCTTACTAATGATGGTATCTCTTAAAAATGAATTCGTATTATCATCATAAACAAATACTCCATGTTCAGAAGTATAAAGAATCTGATCATTAAATTTTGCCAAGCTTGAGTTGTATCCTTTTTCTAATACAGGAACGCTTTTTACAGATTTAACTTGGGTTAGATTATCATTAATATCAAGTTCAAAAACACCTTTATATTCATGGCTGACGAAAATTTTATTTTTATTCTGAATTTCAAAATGTTTGGTGGAAATATTGAAGCCTTCCAGTTTGTTTCTGAAAACCCATAATCCATTCTTTTTCTCGAGAACATTTATGCCTTTGTAATTTCCTTGC
Organism: Flavobacteriaceae bacterium; assembly: GCA_024635765.1. Taxonomy (GTDB): domain Bacteria; phylum Bacteroidota; class Bacteroidia; order Flavobacteriales; family Flavobacteriaceae; genus JBPOFM01. The sequence goes on from JAGXIE010000046.1 coordinate 6,892, forward strand.
AACATCATATTTGGATTATCAAGAAACGGTTTGATATTCCATGTGCCTGGTGTGTCTGTTATTAATTCAGCATTTCCTTCTTTAATTATAAACGTACCTACATGATGCCCACAAAACAAAGTACCACCCTGTTCAATTAAACACCATACTTGTCCTTTAGTACCTTCAACAAATGTAAAGTCGTCATTACTTTGAATACTCTTATAAAAGAGTCCTTGGTTTGTTCCTAAAAACAACTTATTGTCATGCACAATAGAGGTATATATAGTACCTAACATCCCTTTATCATCGTAATAAATGCTAAAGGGAGAATTCATATTTATGACATTGATTCCGTTGTCCAATCCAAGCCAAATATTACTTTCAACATCTTCAAAAAGGGATAAAACCGTATTGTTGCCTAACCCTTTTGTTTGATCTATCTTATATATGAATTCACCACTTCTATTTAAGTAAACCATTCCATTCGAGATAGTCCCTAAAACAAAATTCCCATTCTTTAATTGAATACTGCTATATACACTTAAACTTGAAACCAACTTATCGGCAGCATGTTTCCAGGGTGTTAATTGATCGTCTTTTAATATAAAAAATCCATTTTCTTGTGTTTCAATAAGTAAATGGTCATTCATACCGAAAATATTCACAATAATATTGTTTTTAATTATCGGATCATCGGAAATGATTTTTGAAGTTCCATTTTCAATTTTAAAGATACCCTCTTCAGTACTATGGTAATATATTATGTCGTTTACCTTAAAAATCTTTGTGATAGAATGCTTTGATGCTATAATTTTATAAGCTTCAGTTTTCGAATTATAGATATATATTCTATTGAGAGATTGAAAAAGCACATAATCATCAAATGAAATTATATTCCAGAATTGCTCGTCCTCAATTATCGTTTGCTTTTGTTGTTTAGATAATGAAGTGTAAACTAAATTTCCGAATTCATTTCGTTGCCAATAGCCAAAATCCATATAACAACCGGTATATATCCTGTCACCTACAACATTGACAGATCTAAAAATGGATTCATTGGGTGAAGGATACAATTGCCATTTGGCCCCATTGAATTCCAACAGGCCTTTGTTATTGGCTATATATATATATCCTTCTTCAGATTGCGAGATGGACCAATTTTGATTTTCTGCTCCATATTCTTTGGAATCGAAAAATTCTACAGGAGGCAGTTCTTGAGCTCCTATTTCCGAAGAAAACAAGACCAAGTAAAGGAAAAAACAAAATCGCAGATAAAATGAATTAGCCATTATTGTGATATATCTAAAACAATAATACTAATTAAATGAAAATTTACCTACAAATACCGATTATTTTAGAATATCATTTCTTCCAAAATTCTTCAATTTCCTCAAGTGTTTTTCCTTTTGTCTCAGGAATGAATTTATAAGTAACAAACATAATCACTAAAATAAAAACAATAAAAATGAAGTATGGCAAAGATCCATTCCATGTTGCACTATTATTGACCTCGCTACCCATAACAATTGGGAACGACTGTGAAACAATATAATTTGCAAACCATTGTGCTGCTACTGCAACTGACATTGCCACGCTGCGTATTCTATTTGGAAACATCTCTGAAAGCAAGACCCAAACCACTGGACCCATAGACAAAGCAAATGATGCTATGAATATTAGAACCCCTAATAAAGACAAGAATCCTACTGTTTGCTGTTGAAGTGTAATGCCCAATAATAAAAAACCGATAAGCATTCCAAGTGAACCGATATATAATAGTGGTTTTCTACCAAATTTATCAACAGTAAACATGGCCACAAAAGTAAATACGAGATTTACGAATGCCAGTAAAATCTGCTGTATTAATACGTCGTCCTTTCCAAAACCTAATGCTTTTTCAAAAATATCAGCTCCATAATATAAGACTGCATTAATCCCCGTAAATTGTTGAAGCATGGAGAACACAGTTCCGATCACTATGATACCTAGAATCATTTTTGAAAAATAATTGACTTTAAGACCTGTGTCTTCAGCTTTTAAAGATTGTTCGATTTGAAAAATTTCTTTTTGGGCTTCTTCTTCTTCATGAATCTTTCTTAAAACCACCAATGCTTGATCGCTTTGTCCTCTTAACGCTAACCATCTAGGGCTTTTGGGTACAAAAAACAACAATATCAGAAACAAACCGCTAGGAATCAATTCTGACCAGAACATTTGTCTCCATCCATATTGTATATTTTCAGCTTCTGTTAAATTAGTCCCGATAAAATAGGTTGCCAAAAAAACGACAAAGAACCCAATAACTATCGCGAGTTGATAATAGGTGACCATGCGACCTCTAATTTTACTTGGCGCAATTTCTGCAATGTACATTGGTGCATTCATGGATGCGATACCGATTCCCAAGCCTCCAATAATCCTGAAAACCACTAATAAAGTCACTGATTCTGGGAAAATTGATGGCAAGCCAGATCCCCAAGCGGAAATTGTAAATAACGCAGCAGAAATAATCAAAGAATATTTACGTCCGATTTTTATACTCAACGGACCAGCAATAATAGCTCCAGCAAAACAACCAAGAAGCGCGCTTCCAACGACCCACCCTTTCATGGCGTCACTTAACTCGAAATATTTGCTCAAAAAGAATTGCGCGCCATTAATGACACCTGTATCATATCCAAATAACAGTCCCCCCAGTGCAGAAACCGCCGCTATTAATAATAAATACGTACCCTTGCTCATAATGTTATAATATTAGTAATTGATTAGTAAATTATTGATTTGTTAACTCCAGTTCGACATAAACAGGTAAATGATCGGAGGGATACTTTAAATCCTTGCTATCGCTTAACACTGCATATTTGTTGACTTTTATATTATTTTTACTTACAAAAATATAATCAATCCGCCGTGTCACAGGTTTTAAAAATTCAAATCCGTTGAAAGTGCCACTGGGACCAAAGGGTTCCATTATTGACACGTCTTTAGAATCA
>JAGXIE010000047.1 GCA_024635765.1 Flavobacteriaceae bacterium
TAAGAGACGACTTTATCTACAATAATACCTTGTCCCCAAGGGCTTCTTATAAATAAGATAACAAGAAATAAAAACAGAAGTATCCCTAGAATAATTCTGCCAATTATTCGTAAGGCACGAAACTTTTTTCTTGCTGTTTTATTATTTTCAACTTTTTGGTCTTCCAAACAATTTTTAATCTAGGTATACAAATTAACGGCTTAATGATATTAATCTTTAATTAAATCGGATTTAATGCTATCGCATTCGATATTTTAAAGAATCCAAAAAACCTTTTCCCTTTATTCGATACTTTTACGAATTCCCATTTCCAATCCTCTTAATTCCGCCAAGCCACGTAATCTTCCAATACAAGAATACCCAGGATTTGTTTTTTTAATTAAGTCATCCAATATTTTATGACCATGGTCTGGACGCATTGGGATATTAAAATCCGTTCTGCCAACATCATTTCTTCTTTTTTGTTCATTGATGATAGCTTTCAAAACTTCAAACATATCCGTATTGCCTTCAAGATGATTGGCTTCATGAAAATTCCCAGCTGTATCTCTTTTAACATTCCGTAAATGCAAAAAATGGATACGTTCACCAAGTTCTTCAATCATTGAATACAAATCATTATCTGGTCTCACACCAAACGAACCTGTACAAAACGTCAATCCATTATAAATACTGTCAACAGATTTATAAATGTGAAGAATATCTTCTTTAGTGCTGACTACTCTTTGTAATCCTAAAATTGGATACGGAGGATCATCTGGATGGATGCACATAAAGACTTTTGATGCTTCAGCAGTTGGGATAATTTGTTCCAAGAAATAAATCAGATTTTCTCGTAGTTCATCTGCGCCAATATCCTTATAGGTATCCAAAATCGAATTGAACTCATCGAGGGAATAGCCTTCTTCAGCACCAGGCAATCCAGCTATTATGTTGCCAATTAGATTTTCTTTTTCTTCATTGTTCATTTCTAAAAAACGACTTTGGGCAAGTGCGATATGTTTTTTAGAGTACTGTTTTTCAGCATGAGGGCGTTTTAATAACCACAATTCGAACACTGCAAAATCGATAGTATCAAATCTCAACGCCATTGAGCCATCTTCCAGTTGATAATTTAAATCGGTACGTGTCCAATCAAGTACTGGCATAAAATTATAGCAAACTATACGGATATTGCATTTGCTTAAATTTTTCAGTGTCTCTTTATAATTTTCGATATAAGTTTGATAGGAGCCCGTTTTTGTTTTAATGGCTTCATGTACTGGAACACTTTCTACAACAGACCATCTAAAGCCTGCATTTTCAATTTCGGATTTTCGCTTTTCTATTTCAGCAATTGACCAAATTTCCCCATTTGGGATGTGATGTAAAGCAGTTACGATACCTGTTGCTCCAGTCATTTTAATATCGGATAATGCCACTGGGTCTTTTGGACCAAACCACCTAAATGTTTCTTCTAATTTCATAGTGTCTAAACTCCTGAAAACGCACTGAACCCTCCATCAACATGCACGACAATTCCCGTCACAAAACGTGATGCATCAGAGCATAAAAATAATGCAGTACTGACCAGTTCTTCGGCCTCACCAAATCGTTTCATGGGAGTGTTTGATAAAATGGTTTCACCGCGTTTTGTTAAGGTACCATCCGAATTCAATAATAAATCTCGGTTTTGCTCTCCAATAAAAAAACCAGGCGCAATGGCATTAATTCTCAAATTAGTCGAAAGCTTTTGGGCCATTTCCACGGAGAGCCATTTGGTGAAATTTTCAACGGCAGCTTTTGAAGCTGAATAGCCGACAACTCTGGTCAGCACTTGTTGTGCTGCGATGGATGAGATGTTAATAATACATCCATGTGTTTCCTTTGCAATTTCTTTACCAAAGACAAGCGTTGGCAGGACAGTTCCTTTTAGATTTAAATTAGTTACGGTATCAAAATCTTCGATATTCATATCAAAAAAATCTTCATTTGGTTGAATGGTTGCGCCTTTTACATTGCCACCTGCGGCATTTATTAAAATGTCGATTTTCCCAAATTTATCAATGATATGATCTCTGGCTTTCTCCAGAGATTCACGATTTAAGACATCCGCCGAAACTCCGAAGGCATTACCGCCAGCATTCTTTATTTTATGAACCCTTTCATCAATTGATTTCTGGGTTCTTCCTAAAATGACCACTTTGATGCCTTCCAGTGCTAGACCTTGAGCGATTGATCCTCCCAAAACACCAGAGCCTCCCGTAATGACAGCTACTTTACCTTTATAATTGTGTTGGATCATTGTAATTAATTTTATGGTTACGTGATTTTCTGTCCATTATTATTAAAAAATCGTTAATATTTACAGTTTGAAAATCGATAATCCGAAATATTTTAGGTATTATAATAATTATTTCTATATTTGTGTAATCGATTACAAAGATATTAAATTATGACAAATCACAGTTTTAGATATGCATCTCATCCTAATGATGCCAATAAATATAACACAAATGAGTTAAGAGAGCATTTCTTGATTGAAAAATTATTTACCAAAGATGAAATCAACCTGACATATTCCATGTTTGATAGATACATCGTTGGCGGAATTATGCCTGCAAGTAAATCTTTAAAATTAGAAACAATTCCTTATTTGAAATCTGAAAATTTCTTGGACAGAAGAGAACTTGGAATCGTGAATGTGGGAGGAAAGGGTTCTGTCAGTGTCGATGGGGAAATTTATAATTTAGATAAAAAGGAAGCACTCTATGTCGGACAAGGCGCAAAAGAAGTTATCTTTTCAAGTGAAAAAGGTGGACAGGCATTGTTTTATGTGAATTCAGCACCTGCTCATAAAAGTTTTCCAACTAAAAAAGTGGGAAAGGAAGATGCAGAAGTGATTCAATTGGGAGATGAGAAATTTGCCAATAAAAGAGTATTGAACAAATTAATCGTCAACAGCATTGTTGAAACCTGTCAATTGCAAATGGGCCTTACAGAACTGTTGCCTGGAAATGTCTGGAATACCATGCCAGCACATACACATAACAGACGTATGGAAGCTTATTTTTATTTTGATTTAGAAGATGGTCAAACCATTGCACATTTTATGGGACAACCAGATAATACCCGTCACATCTTTTTGCAAAATAATATGGCGGTTTTATCTCCAGAATGGTCGATTCATTCAGGTTCAGGAACTTCAAATTATTCATTTATTTGGGGAATGGCCGGCGAGAATTTAGATTATGGCGATATGGATGTTTGCCCACCAAACGAATTAAGATAAATAATGGAATTATTCAATTTAAAACATAAAAGGGCTTTAATTACTGGTGGCACTCATGGTTTGGGAATGGCTATGGCAGAAGGATTGGCAAAAGCTGGGGCACAATTGGTCATAACAAGCACTACGCCATCAAAGTTGGAAGACGTTTTAAATTATTATAAAAATAAAGGTTACACAGCTTCAGGCTATATTTTTGATGTCACTGATGAAAAAGTGGCTACAGAAAAAGTTGCGCTTATTCTGAAGGAAGTTGGCGACATTCACATTTTGGTTAACAATGCAGGAATCATTAAACGTGAACCAGCCATTTCAATGGAAGTTAGTGAGTTCAGAAAAGTGATTGATGTTGATTTGGTCGGCCCTTTCATCATGTCTCAATTGGTTGCAAAACAAATGATTGAGCGTAAGGAAGGCAAAATTATTAACATCTGTTCCATGATGAGCGAGTTGGGTCGAAATACCGTAAGCGCTTATGCAGCTGCCAAAGGAGGTCTTAAAATGTTGACAAAAAACTTGGCGACTGAATGGGCAAAACATAACATTCAAGTCAATGGCATTGGCCCAGGTTATTTTGCAACCTCGCAAACGGAGCCTATCAGAGTCGATGGACATCCGTTTAATGAATTTATCATCAGCAGAACTCCCGCGGCACGTTGGGGGAATCCTGAAGATTTGGAGGGCGCTGCGGTGTTTTTGGCATCAAAGGCCAGTGATTTTGTGAACGGACAAATTATATATGTCGATGGTGGCATTTTGGCAACTATCGGAAAACCTTCTAACGAAGACTAAAACTAGCCAATGAGTACAAAATTCATACATGATAATTTTTTATTGGAGAATTCTTTTTCTGAAGAATTATACCATACCTATGCCAAAAACCTACCGATTATAGATTACCATAATCACCTACCTCCAAAAGAGATTGCGGATGATAAAATTTTTGGAAACTTAACCAACGTATGGATTAATGGTGACCATTACAAATGGCGTGCTATGAGAACCTTGGGTGTCGATGAAAAATTTATCACAGGCAATGCTTCTGATAAGGAAAAATTTATGAATTGGGCGAAAACAGTCCCTTACACCATGCGAAATCCTTTGTATCATTGGACGCATTTGGAATTGGCTCGTTATTTTGATATTTATCAGTTACTCAATGAAAAATCAGCTGAAAAAATCTATCAGGAGACCTCAGAAAAATTAAGTTCAGCGGATTATAGTTGTCAAAATTTGTTGTTGAAAGCAAATGCAGAAGTAGTTTGTACGACTGAAGACCCAACGGATACTTTGGAACAACACAAAAGACTTGCGAAAAGTGATTTTAAGGTGAAAATGAGTACTGCTTTTAGACCGGATAAAGCGATTTTGATTTCAAATGATGGCTACAATGAGTATATCGATTCATTAGGAAAATCGGCAGATATAAATATCAGTTCTTATGCCGATTTATGTGATGCTTTAAAAAGTAGAATCAATTATTTTCACAACAATGGATGCAGATTGTGCGACCATGGATTGGATCAGATTTATTTTGAAAAATTCTCCGATGGCGAAATCAAAACGATATTTGAAAAGAAACGAAACAATCAAGAAATTTCAAAAGCAGACGCTTTAAAATTCCAAAGTGCCATTTTATTGTTTTTGTCTGAAACCTATCATGACTATGGTTGGGTACAGCAATTCCATTTGGGCGCATTGCGAAATAACAACGCCAGAATGCACCAGATTTTGGGGCCAGATACAGGTTGGGATTCTATTGGAGATTATCCGCAAGCTCAAAAATTATCAGCTTTTTTAAATGCGTTGGACAGCAAAGATAAATTGACCAAAACCATTATTTACAATCTTAATCCATCCGATAACGAAGTGATGGCGACAATGATTGGAAATTTCAATGATGGTAGCGTCAAAGGGAAAGTGCAATTCGGTTCTGGCTGGTGGTTTTTAGACCAAAAAGATGGCATGACAAAACAGATGAATGCCTTGTCAAACATGGGACTGATTAGTTGTTTTATCGGGATGTTGACGGATTCAAGAAGTTTCCTATCGTTTCCAAGACACGAATATTTCAGACGTGTGCTTTGTAACCTTTTGGGTGACGAAATTAAACGTGGCGAATTACCAAACGATATGGAATGGATTGGTAAATTGGTATCTGATATCAGTTATCATAATGCCAAAAACTATTTTGACTTTTAAAAATAAATCTATGGTAAAGTCAGATTTATTTTTTCGTCAGTATGAACAAGGCTGGGAAGTGATTGACGAAAATGTCAAACGACAGATCGTGGGTTATGATGAGACTATGATGATGGTAAATGTTCATTTCAAAACTGGTGGTATTGGTCCAATTCATGATCATATGCACACCCAATCGACGTATATTGCGGAAGGTAAATTTGAAGTGACGATTGATGGAGATACCAAATTATTAAATAAAGGTGATTCCTTTTTTATACCTTCGGAAGTTAAACATGGAGTGAAATGTTTGGAGGAAGGAATACTCGTAGATGTTTTTACCCCATTGAGAGAAGATTTTATTAAATAATTCACAGAATAGTAATGAACAAAGTAATTGCATTTGGAGAGATCATGTTGCGCTTGTCAACCGAGCGGCATTTGCGTTTCTCACAGGCGAAATTCTTTGCGGCCACCTATGGTGGTGGCGAATTCAACGTAGCAGTTTCTCTGGCGAATTACGGCGTTCATTCAGAATTTGTGACACGAGTCCCGAATAATGAGATAGGTGCATGTGCGCTCAAGGAAATGCGAAAACTCAACGTCGGTTCAAAGGATGTTGTGTTGGGAGGCGACCGATTGGGAATTTATTTTCTGGAAACAGGCGCGGGCACTCGGGGAAGCAACGTCGTGTATGACAGAGCAAACAGTTCCATCGCAACAACAGAAAACGGTGATTTCAATTGGGAGGAGATTTTCAAAGGTGCCACTTGGTTCCATTGGAGTGGCATCACGCCGGCCATATCCCTAAGTGCTGCCAAAGCATGTCTGGAAGCGGTGAAAACGGCCCATAAACTGGGATTGACCATTTCATGCGACCTTAACTACCGTTCAAAACTATGGCAATATGGCAAACAGCCAAGTCATGTGATGCCGGAGCTTTTGAGCTACAGCCACATTATTTTGGGAGATATCGACACCGCCTATTTCATGCTTGGAAATCCCAAGGTGGAACCGAATTACCAGAACGAATCATCACTACCAGCCTTATATGATAAATTATTCGAGTTGTGCCCAAATTTAAAAACGGTAGCAACGACCTTAAGATATTCCGTAAGTGCGTCTCACCAAAGAATCGGGGGCATAATTTACGATGGCAAATCAATTTACAACGCAGCTATCAAGGAAGTTACGCCTGTGGTGGACAGAGTTGGAAGCGGCGATGCCTTTATGGGTGGATTGATTTACGGCCTTTTGGAATATGAAAACGACAAACAAAAAGCCTTGGATTTTGCAGTCGCGGCTTGTTGTCTGAAACACACCATTTCCGGTGATTATAATTTGGTATCTGTCGAGGAAGTTGAAAAAATGCTCTCTGGTGATTCCAGTGGAAAAGTATCGAGATAACATGATGACACTTAAAAAAATATCGAACATTAGCGGTTACTCGCCATCCACGGTTTCTAAAGCGTTGAATGATAGTTTCGATATCAGTGTTGATACTAAAAAGCTCATTCAGGATATCGCAATTCAATACAATTATTCACCGAATAAAAATGCAATTGCCTTAAGAAAAAGCAAATCCAATATTATTGCGGTGATATTACCTCAAGTAAACCAACCGATATATAGTGATACACTTTCCGATATTCAAAAAACAGCATCCAAATCAGGCTATCGGATAATGCTATATCAATCATTTGAAAAAGCTGCAACGCTCAAACAATTGTTTGAAGAGATCAATGACGGAAGTGTGGATGCAGCCATAGTGCTTTCAACTACGGAAGACATTCAACCTTTAGGAAATATACCTATTGAATATATGCAGATTTTTGAAAATCAATCACAAGATGATTTAAAGGCGCTTTGCAAGATCAACTTTCAGAACCTATTACAAAGAATAAAATAAGTATGGCACAATATACACGAATAGAAGTCGCTCAAACGATGAAATCCACCGGAATGGTTCCGTTGTTTTACCATGAAGACATTGAGTTGTGCAAGCAGGTTTTAAAAGCTTGTTACGATGGTGGCGCCCGTTTGATGGAATTTACCTCAAGAGGCGATTTTGCACACGAAGTATTTCGGGATTTAATAAAATATTCTATCAAGGAATTGCCTGGAATGATTTTAGGTGTCGGGTCTGTTACAGATGCGGCGGCCGCGTCATTATACATGCAATTGGGCGCAAATTTCATTGTGACACCAGTATTGAGAGAAGATATTGCAATGGTATGCAATCGTCGAAAAGTACTGTGGTCGCCTGGTTGCGGCACCTTGACAGAAATCGCAAGAGCGGAAGAATTGGGCTGCGAAATCGTGAAATTATTTCCAGGTGACATCTACAGACCTCAATTCGTAAAAGCGTTAAAAGGCCCACAACCTTGGACAAGTGTGATGCCAACAGGTGGTGTTTCCCCGACAGAAGAAAATCTAAAAAGTTGGTTTGATTCCGGTGTGACCTGCGTCGGAATGGGTTCGCAACTGATTTCAAAAGACATTATTTCCAACAAAGATTTTAAGTCGCTCGAACATAAAGTGAAGGATGCTTTAACCATTATCAAGAATTTACAAAAAGCCTAAACAATGAGAAAAATTAACCTATTGCTTGTTATTGTCATTGCTGTGATGACTTTTGGTTGTGAAGTTATCAGTGACACTAGAACCATCAAATTGGCGCATGGGTTGGATGTCAATCATTCCGTTCATAAGGCTATGGTGAAAATGGGTGAAGATTTGGAGGCAGTTTCTGGAGGCAAAATGATTTTGGAAATTTACCCAAGCCAGCAATTGGGAACAGAACGGGAATGTATTGAATTGCTTCAAATTGGAAGTCTTGATATGACGAAAGTTTCTGTGGGTGTGATGGAAAATTTTGCCCCACGTATGAAAGTGTTTGGTTTGCCTTACCTGTTTAGAGACAGACAGCATTCATTTGATGTTTTGGATGGGCCAATTGGACAGGAATTATTGGATGAAGGCACACAATTCTGGATTAAAGGCTTGGGGTATTATGACGCAGGAAGCAGAAGTTTTTATACAAAAGATAAGCCCATTCACACGCCAAAAGATTTAATAGGTCTGAAAATCAGAGTCATGGAAAGTGTGACGGCGATGGATATGGTGAAAAGCCTTGGAGGTTCGGCCACGCCAATTTCGTGGGGAGAATTATATACTTCCTTGCAACAAGGTGTTGTAGATGGTGCTGAAAACAATCCACCAAGTTTTTATCTGTCAAGACATTATGAGGTTTGTAAATATTATTCTTTAGATGAGCATACCGTATTGCCAGATGTGTTGATTGTTGGAACCCATATTTGGGATAAATTGTCTGACCAAGAAAAGATATGGTTGCAAGAAGCGGTCGATAGGTCGGTAATATATCAGCGCACCTTATGGGCTGTCGCCGAAAAAGAAGCGTTGGATGAGGTCCAAAAAGCAGGCGTTACCATAATTCTTCCAGACAAGACAAAGTTTGAAGACGAAGTGCAATCGGTTTATTCACAATATAAAAAGGACAAAGACATGTCTGATTTAATCCAAAGAATTAAAAATACCAATTAGTATGGCTTTAAGAAAAACCGTTGATAAAGTGTTGAGCAACGTCCTTATTGTTATCATGAGTGTGATGGTCATCAATGTGCTATGGCAGGTATTCACACGATTTGTGATGGGGACACCAAGTTCTTTTACAGATGAATTGGCCCGTTATCTCATGATCTGGTTGGGTATTTTGGGTGCTGCATACGTATCGGGTCGCAATATGCACGTTGCTATTGATGTCTTGCCGTTGAGGTCAAGTACAGAAACACAAAAGAAATTAAAGCGCATCGTTTATGTATGTATCATCTCTTTTGCATTGTTTGCGATGGTGATTGGAGGTATGAGATTAGTTTACATCACTTACGTATTGGGTCAACATTCACCTGCTTTGCAAATTCCTTTGTCGGTGGTCTATTTTGCAATTCCATTAAGCGGTGCCTTGATTATATATTACAAAATTTCTGATATTCTTAATACCAAATAAATCATGGATTATATCCCAATTTTTGTTTTAGTTTTAAGTTTTATCGGTTTATTGGCGGTAGGGACGCCTGTGGCTTGGAGCATATCCATATCGTCGGTATTGACGATGTTGGTAAGTATTCCAGCAATGCCGGCATTCACCACAGTATCTCAAAGAATGGGTACCGGTCTGGATAGTTTTGCGCTTTTGGCAATTCCATTTTTTATTCTGTCGGGTCAGCTTATGAATAAAGGTGGGATTGCCCATCGGCTTATTGCCTTTGCGAAAACGTTGGTGGGTTCACTTCCAGGAGGTTTGGCGTTGATCAATGTTATTGGTGCCATGTTAATGGGCGCCATAGCCGGTTCGGCTATGGCATCAGCGTCCGCAATGGGAAGTATTTTGGGGCCAGAAATGGAAAAAGAAGGCTATTCGCGAGAGTTTGGAGCAGCGGTCAATATTACGTCTGCAACAACAGGGCTTATAATCCCACCAAGTAATGTGTTGATTGTATATTCCTTGGCAAGTGGAGGTGTGTCTATTGCAGCTTTATTTTTGGCAGGGTATATTCCTGGAATATTAACCGGTATTTTCTTGATGATAGTGGCTTCATTTTGGGCAAAAAAGAAAAAATATAAATTGGGCGAAAAAAGCTCACTTAAAGAAATTGTAAAAACATTTATAGCCGCAGTCCCAAGTTTATTCTTATTGATAATTGTCATTGGAGGTATCGTCACAGGAGTCTTTACAGCGACGGAAGCTTCAGCCATTGCCGTTTTGTACACGTTGGTTTTGGGTTTTATTTACAAGGAAATCACTATTAAATCTTTGCCAGAAATTTTGTTGGATTCATCCTCTACAACTGCGGTTGTAATGCTATTGATTGGAGCGTCAATGAGTATGTCCTGGGTGATGTCTTTCGAAAACATTCCGCAGGATATCAGCACCACTTTATTGGCTATCAGTGATAACCCAATCATCATTTTGCTTATCATCAATTTGCTATTGTTGTTTGTGGGAATATTTATGGACATGACACCAGCAGTATTGATATTTACACCTATTTTTTTACCTGTGGTTACCTCAATTGGAATGGATCCAGTTCATTTTGGAATTATTATGGTGCTGAATCTTTGTATAGGTCTCTGTACCCCGCCCGTTGGTTCGGTGCTCTTTGTTGGCGTTGGTGTTGCTCAAACTACCATACAGAAGGTGATGAAACCACTGTTGCCACTGTTTTTGGCCATGGTCGTTGCCTTATTTTTAGTGACGTATTTCCCTCAATTGACCCTTTGGTTACCAAGCTTGTTTGATTTATAATTTAGAATACGATGACAGAATTAGTTGAAAAAAAGAGACTGCTTAACAGAAAAACTACTGATGTAGGTGATAAGCTTCCGATTAAAATAGTCCAATTTGGCGAAGGCAATTTTTTAAGAGCTTTTGTAGAATATGCATTTCAAAAATTAAATAACGAGGCAAATTTTAATGCTGGAATCGCAGTAATTCAACCAATAGACAGAGGAATGGTAAGTATGTTGAATGACCAAGATGGATTGTACACCTTGTTTTTAAAAGGAATTCAAAAAGGCGAAGAGATTCAACATACAGAACTGATTACAAACATTGTAAAGGGAATTGATCCGTATGCAAATTTCGATGACTATCTGAATCTAGCGAAAGAAGAATCGCTTCAATTTGTCATCTCAAACACAACGGAAGCAGGCATTGCCTATGTGTCATCTGATACAAAAGAAATGCAACCACCAAGTTCATTTCCTGCGAAATTGACTGTCTTATTGTTCGAAAGGTTTAAACATTTCCATGGAAATCCAGAAAAAGGATTGACCATTATTCCTTGTGAATTGATCAACCATAATTCGGAAACGCTTAAAGACATCCTCCTTAAATATTGCGAAGATTGGAAGTTGGGTGAAGACTTTAAAACATGGTTGAACGAACATTGTTCATTCCACAGCACTTTGGTGGATCGAATTGTTCCAGGCTATCCAAAAGATGAAATTGATGATTACAACTCACAGTTGGATTATAAAGATAATTTGATTGTAGCGGCGGAAACCTTTTTACTTTGGGTGATTGAAGGTGATGATACATTGAAAGAAAAATTACCGTTTCATAAAACTGATCTGGATGTGAAGATTGTAACAGATATGCAACCTTATAGAACTCGTAAAGTGCGTATTCTGAATGGTGCACACACGGCAATGGTGCCTATTTCATTATTATACGGAAATACTACCGTCAAAGAAACCGTTGATAATGAATTCACTGGAAGTTTCGTAAATAAAGCCATTTTTGAAGAAATAAATGAAATCCTTCCAATGGATAAAGCAGAATTGGACAGTTTTGCAGAGGAGATTTTAGACCGTTTTAGAAATCCTTTTATTAAACATCAACTGTCAGATATTGCTTTAAATTCAATTTCAAAATTTAAAGTTCGCGTATTGCCAAGCATCTTGGAATATGTTGATACCTATAAAAAGTTACCAACGCATTTGACATTTGCATTCGCTTGCTTGATTCGCTTCTACAAAGGTACATGGGATGGAAAACAGTTACCAATAAAGGATAGTGATGATGTGGTTGCGTTTTTCACCAAGACTTGGAAAAAGGACCATTATTTTCAAATCGCGAAATCAACACTTCAAAATACATCGTTTTGGGA
>JAGXIE010000048.1 GCA_024635765.1 Flavobacteriaceae bacterium
ACCAAACCGCTACATCACACAGCACATTATTACCGGTTTTGGGCATCTCAAACACTTAAGTGTCACGTCAAGCGCAGTCGAGACGTCTCAAATGATTCAAAAAGCGATCGAATATTTAGATGCAGAGTTTGTTCAAGAATATAAAGACCTCAAAAAATATAATAAAGATATTGACTTAAGCAAAGACCATTTGAGTTATACACAATTGCATTATCTCTATATGCGTAGTTTCTTTCCGGAATTTAAAAAATCAAAAGAGATACAAACAATTACTGATTATTATCAAAGCCAAATTCAGAAGTATTGGTTGAATCGGTCATTATATGCAAAAGGTTTGATGGCTTTGATTTCCCATAGAGCCAAAGATTCAAAAACTGCGGATAAGATTTTAAATTCTCTAAAGGAAACCAGTATCACCAATGATGAATTGGGCATGTATTGGAAAGACAATAAAGCCTCTTGGTTTTGGCACCAAGCGCCGATTGAAACGCAAGCCTTGATGATTGAAGCTTTTTCTGAAATTGACAAAGACGTTAAAACAATAGACAATTTGAAAATTTGGCTGCTCAAAAACAAACAAACCAATAGTTGGGGTACGACCAAATCCACCACAGAAGCTGTATATGCCTTATTGTTGCAAGGTAGCGATTGGTTGAGTGTGACAGATGCAGTAGATGTCTTGGTGGGGAATCAAAAAATAGCACCTTCTAAATTAGAAGATGTCAAAGTAGAAGCAGGAACAGGCTATTATAAAACTTCTTGGAATAAATCAGAAATTAAACCAGAAATGGCTTCCGTAACTTTGACTAAAAAAGGTGATGGTATTGCTTGGGGCGCCATGTACTGGCAATATTTTGAAGATTTAGATAAGATTACAACTGCAGAAACGCCTTTAAGTTTGAAGAAGAAACTTTTTCTTAAAATGAATACAGATAAAGGAGAACAGATTTCTGAAATCACTTCTGACACCAATTTAAAAGTAGGAGATTTGGTGAGAGTCCGAATTGAATTACGAAGTGATAGAGATATGGAATTCATCCATATGAAAGATATGCGTGCTGCTGGTTTCGAACCCATTAATGTATTGTCGAAATACAAATACCAAGATGGTTTAGGCTATTATGAGAGCACCATAGACGCTGCGACTAACTTCTTCTTTGACTATTTGCCAAAAGGAACCTATGTCTTTGAATATGATTTACGTGTGAACAATGCTGGGAATATGAGCAATGGCATTACGACGGTACAAAGTATGTATGCACCAGAATTTAGTAGTCATAGTGAAGGGGTGAGAGTATCAGTGAGCAATTAGAATTTAGCCATTCGCTTTTAGCTGAAAATTAAAAAAGACCTGTTAGGTATAAAACTAACAGGTCTTACTTATCGATAATAATCTATTTATTTGCTCGGAGGCATAGTAGGCCTCACTTCTATTTTACTTGGCAATGTACGCTCATTCATTTTTAATAAATCAATGACTAGTTCGCCGATGTCTTCTATTTGTATTTTCCAAGCATCACTTTCATCGGGTTCATTCCCATTGAAATGCGTTGCCACAGAACCTGGCATGATGGTACTCACTTTAACATTATGCTTTCTCAAATCGAGCATAACGGATTGTGTAAACCCTGTGACGCCAAATTTACTAGCGTTATATGCTGAACCTCCTTCAAAAAAATTGGTTCCTGCTAGACTGGAAATCGTAATATAGTATCCTTTTGATTTTTTAAGTGCATCCACACTTGCTTTTATGGAATTAAATACACCAGTTAAATTGGTGTCAATCGTTTCTTGCCATTGTTCGGCAGTCAAATCCTCAATAGAACCAAAATGTCCAAGGCCAGCGTTTGCAATGACCACATCCAATTGACCAAACATTTCTACAATGTCTTTCACAGCTTTTTTCTGGCTTTCTAAATCTCGCACATCAGCTTGGATACCATGTGCTTTTGCGCCAGAGGTGGTGGCTTTGTCGAGTTGTTTTGCCGCGTCCAAAGCTCTTTCTTCATCTCTACTGGTGACAAATACTTTCATGCCTTCATTCATTAAACTTAAGGCGATTCCGTATCCGATTCCTTTTGTGCCTCCCGTTATTAAGGCTACTTTATTTTTTAAATTTTTCATATTCTTTTGGTTTTACTCAAAGTTAGTAAATGAAGCATCCCTGAAATAATATCAACTATTAAAGTTATATTAAATCTTAAACTACTTCTTTTCCGGTGGATATTTCGACAATACTTTCTCAACAATCGCTTCCAATTGAGCCTCTCGTTGTTCTGGCCTAGCATTCGGATTATACGAGCTTTCACTTACTGCCTGCCAGAACAAACCCGACTTGCTGTCATCCACAAAATCAAAGATGATTTGACGATTGACGTCCGATTGCCCAACGGGAATACCTATGGAAATGCCACCACCCATATTTCCGCCTCCGCCTCCTAGACCAACCCCTACGTTGCTTCGCTGCGCTTCTTGGAATTCAGTGCTCTGTATATTAATAAGGAAATCTGGAGTATCAGAAAGTGTGAAGCCCTTGCTTTGCATCTTTGCGTCCAAAGCATTGAAAAGGCGTTTAGTATCCAAGTCACTTAAGCCTGTATTAAGCGGTGTGTAGTAATTATAAGTTTTATAACTGTTGAAATCAGTCGTTTTGTCATAATCATAATTCACTCTTATGGGAGCACAAGACACTATTAATAAAAGTGTCATCATCGAAAAGAAATTTTTCATAACTTAATTTTTATATAAAGTTATGAAAAAATTAGTCCTCTTCTTTATTATCCACAGAAGTTGTCAATGCTGAAGAAATAATTCCAGTAGGTATCGCCACAATTCCCAAACCTATCATTAATATGAAAAATGTAAACACCTTCCCTCCAACTGTTATGGGATAAACATCACCATAACCAACGGTCGTCAAGGTGATAATGGCCCACCATAGACTGTCAAATATAGATGTAAAATGTTCTGGCTGTGCTTCGTTTTCGAAGTAGTAAATTCCGACGGCAGCAAAGTAAATAAGTATCAATGTAATGAAGATAAATAGCAAAATCTGCTCTTTCGCGCTTTTAATAGCTCTTGAAAATTGATTCATAGCTTTATTATACCCCACCAATTTCAGGATTCTAAACAATCGAAGAAAACGTAATGCTCTCAATGAACGCAAATCGACTCCAACCGTCAAATAAAATGGAAGAATCGCCAAGAAGTCTATGATTCCGATAAAGGAAAAGACAAATTTCAACTTATTGCCAGCAATATAAATTCTCATAATGTACTCAATTGTGAATACCATCACACTGAATACTTCAATGGATTGAAGAATAACTCGGGTTTGTGGTTTTAAATTTGGGATAGTTTCCACAGAAAATGTAATGATGGAAACCAAAATGAGAAACTGAATAAAAATAGCACGAAGCGACCTAAATTAGTTTTATCACCATCAATAATTTCTCGGATTTTATCTTTCATTGGTTGGTTTTCAAATTGGTTTTAAAAATACGTAATGAAAGAAATATATTAAAATTGAATCCAGCTATTTATCAATCATTCAACATCTTCCATAATCGATCTTTCAACTCGGTAATACCTTGCTGCGCCACTGAAGAAATGAATAGATAGTCAATCGGAAGGGTGTTGTCAAGTTCGGCTTTCAGTTCAGCTTTCAATTCATCATCCAACATGTCACATTTAGAAATAGCAATCAACCGGTCTTTATCAAGCATTTCTGGATTGTAGCGTCGCAATTCGTCTAAAAGTATTTCATATTGTTTATGAATGTCCTTGGCATCCGCAGGTATCAAAAACAATAAAATCGAGTTGCGCTCAATATGACGTAAAAAATAATGACCTAGTCCTTTACCTTCGGCTGCCCCTTCTATAATTCCGGGAATGTCCGCCATTATAAAAGTCTGAAAGTCCCGATATTTCACAATTCCTAAATTTGGCTTTAAGGTCGTAAACTCATAATCGGCAATTTTCGGTTTAGCGGAAGTAACGACAGATAATAAAGTGGATTTTCCAGCATTTGGAAAACCAACAAGACCAACATCTGCCAAGACCTTTAACTCCATGAGAATGTCCTTCTCTTGTTTTGGTATGCCCGGCTGTGCGTAACGAGGTGTTTGGTTGGTTGACGTTTTAAAATGCCAGTTCCCTAGTCCTCCCATACCACCTTCGACTATAATTTTCTCTTCACCATGCTCTGTAATTTCAAAAAGCACTTCATCTGTTCCAGCATCTTTTACAACGGTTCCAAGTGGCACGTCAACGTACTCATCTGTACCTTCAGCTCCCGAACTTCTAGATGCACTGCCATGTTCACCATGACCAGCCTGTATATGTTTTTTAAACTTAAGATGCAACAAGGTCCAGAGGTTTTCATTACCCCTAATTATCACATGTCCTCCACGACCTCCATCTCCACCATCGGGACCTCCCTTTGTGATAAATTTTTCGCGATGTAAATGCATTGAGCCTTTACCGCCATTTCCGGAAGTCACCTGCATTTTTACGTAATCAACAAAGTTGCCTTCGGTCATAACTAAATGTTTCTATTTTTTAAATTCCAAGAAGATAGAATCTATTCGTATAAAATCTTATTGACGGATTCTTTTTGGTCGTCCAACAATAAAATAAATGATTGAACCAATCACAGGAGCAAATAAAACCACTAAAACCCAAATTAGTTTTTCATTATTCCGAAATTGATTTGAGACCACAGAGATAAGTGCCAGTATTGGTAAAATTATTGCAAAGCCAATAGCGACAATCCAAAAAATCAATCCTAGTTCTGACGATACTAAATCCATTATAATTTATCTATTACCTTACTCAATCGGTCGGTAATCTCTTCAATACTACCGACTCCATCAACGCCAAAATATTTGTCTTGGGCGGAATAGTAATCTTTAAGAACTGCTGTTTTTTTGTAGTATTCCTTGATTCGATTTCTAATGATACTTTCATCTGCATCATCTGGCCTTCCACTTGTTTTTCCTCTTTCCAATAGTCGTTTAACCAAGATTTCATCATCCACTTCAAGGGCTACCATGGCACTGATTTCAGAATCTTTTTCCGCGAGTAACTCATCCAATGCTTTGGCTTGTGCATCAGTACGTGGAAAGCCATCAAAAATAAAGCCTTTGGCATCTGTATTTTTCTCCACTTCAGCAGCCAACATATCGATTGTTACTTGATCTGGTACCAATTCTCCTTTATCCATGTAGGATTTTGCCAGCATTCCAAGAGCAGTTTCATTTTTGATATTATTACGGAACACGTCACCTGTTGAAATATGAATTAGATTATATTTTTCTTTTAAATAATTCGCTTGTGTTCCTTTGCCTGCTCCAGGAGGTCCAAATAGGACAATATTCGTCATATGTTGAGTAGTTTTTAGTTGGTAAATCTCTGGTAAATCTCTACCTAATCCATCAAAATCCAAACCGTAACCTACGATGAATTTATTTGGAATCTCGATACCAACGTAATGTAATTTAAAATCTTTCTTATAAGCTTCTGGCTTGTGGAACAAAGTTGCTATTTTTAGTTCCTTGACATTTTCATTTCTAAAAATTCTATGGACTTCTTCGAGTGTTTTACCAGAATCTATAATATCTTCTAGAATTACGACTGTTCTTCCAGTCAAATCTTGAGTCAATCCAATTAGGCGCTGAATGTCTTCCGTTGACTTTAAACCTTCATAAGATGCCAATTTTATAAACGTCACCTCACAAGTTTTTGGATATTTCTTCACAAAATCACTCACGAACATAAACGAACCATTCAAAATACCAATAAATACGGGAATTTTATCGCCCAAATCATTCGCTATTTCTTCAGCCATACGCGCAACCACAATCTGTATTTCTTGCTCAGAAATGAAAGGTTTGAAGTATAAATCGTGTAGTTTAATCAAGGATAACAGCTTTTAAAGATGCAAAGATACGGTTTTGTTTTACAAGTTAGTCCCGAAATTTTGGGATTTGCTTTACGATTTTGAGAGTTTAAACGTATTTTTGTGAGATTAACGGGAAAACGTTTTTAAACTAAATATTAAACAAAAATCTGTTCGCTTGACTGCGAAAACAACATGAATTATATTTCATCTAATTTTAAGCTTGGGATTTTAGGCGGTGGGCAATTGGGCAAAATGCTGCTAAATGAAACCAGAAAGTACGATATTTACACGTGTGTTTTAGATCCAAGTGATGAAGCTCCTTGTAAAATTGGGTGCAATGAATTTTCGAAAGGTGATTTAATGGATTATAAAACCGTTGTTGACTTCGGAAAAAAAGTAGACGTTCTCACAATCGAAATCGAAAACGTCAATGTCGATGCTTTGGAAACGCTTGAAAAACAAGGTATTAAAGTCTATCCATCTTCAAAAAATTTAAAGACGATTCAAAATAAAGCAACACAAAAGTTGTTTTATGTAGATCATTCCATACCGACAGCAAACTTTGTGCGTTTTGCCTATGTTTCTGAAATTGAAGATGCAATTGATAATGGCGGATTACAATTGCCATTTGTTTGGAAAGCAGCTCAATTTGGGTATGACGGTAATGGTGTGAAAGTAGTGAGAACGAGAGAGGATCTGAAAGGATTGAGAGATAGTGAGTGCATAGCCGAAACCATGATTCCGTTTAAAAATGAATTGGCAGTAATTGTAAGCAGAACTATAGATGGTGAAGTCAGGACCTACCCTGTCGTGGAAATGGAATTTCACCCAGAAGCTAATCAGGTAGAATACGTAATTTGTCCTGCTCGTATTTCGACCAGAGTATCCTTAAAAGCACAAGATATTGCTTTAAAAGTATCTAAAGCCTTCAATCATGTAGGCTTATTGGCTGTAGAAATGTTTCAGACCGAAAACGACGAAATTTTAGTAAATGAAGTGGCTCCCAGACCACATAATTCTGGTCATCACACAATAGAATCTAGCTACACTTCACAATTTGAGCAACACTTACGTTGTATTTTGAATTTGCCATTGGGCAAAACAGACCATAAAGTGGCGGGTGTCATGGTCAATTTAGTAGGTGCTGAAGGTTTTAATGGAAATGTTGTTTATGAAAACATTGAACGGATAATGAGAATGGATGGTGTTACGCCTCATATTTATGGCAAAAAACAAACCCGCCCGTTTCGCAAAATGGGGCATGTGACCATTGTGAATGAAGACTTGAATGAAGCCAGAAATATAGCAGAAGATGTTAAAAATTTAATTAAAGTCATTAGTGAATAACAATAAAAGAATCAAAAATATATGAAAAAAGTAGGAGTCATCATGGGTAGCAAAAGCGACCTACCAATTATGCAGGATGCCATTGATATATTGAAAGAATTTGACATTGAAACCGAGGTAGATATTGTATCTGCACATCGCACACCAGAAAAACTTTTCGATTATGGCAAAAATGCTCACTTAAGAGGTTTTGCGGTCATCATAGCAGGTGCTGGTGGTGCAGCACATTTACCTGGAATGATTGCCTCACTGTCTCCACTTCCAGTAATAGGCGTGCCAGTTAAAAGCAGTAATTCCATTGATGGATGGGATTCCGTATTATCGATTCTTCAAATGCCAGGTGGTGTACCTGTAGCAACAGTCGCCTTAAATGGAGCAAAAAATGCTGGCATTTTGGCTGCCCAAATTTTAGGCACTTCCGATAAAAATGTGTTAGACAAAATAATTGCTTATAAAGAGGATTTAAAAAAGAAGGTTATAGAATCTTCTACTGGCTTAAAGTAAAAAACCCCGACTTTCGTCGAGGTTTTACCGCTATTAATCAATTATATATGAGAAACATTATAAATGCTTATATATAACTATGCAAAATTAAAAATATATTTGAATTTGTTATACACTTTTTTACTAAACTTCAGTATAAACCTTGTAAATCAAGAAATATTAACCGATTTTAACCTATCGGTCTATAAAATTCTCACAAATAATTATGAATATTTTAAATAATCCATTTACGGCACCTTATAACTCAGCACCTTTTTCACAGATAAAAGACGAGCATTTTTTACCTGCTTTTAAAATCGCAATTGAACAAGCGAAAGCTGAAATAGATGAAATTGTGAATCATACAGATGCTCCAACATTTGAAAATACAATCGAAGCTTTGGAATTTTCAGGACAGCAATTGGATAGAATTTCGAGCATTTTTTTTAATTTGAATTCGGCAGAAACCAGTGATACCATTCAAAAAATCGCTCAAGAAGTATCGCCTTTGTTATCAGAATTCAGCAACGATATCACTTTAAATCAAGAACTATTCAAACGCATCAAAGTCATTTATGATCAAAGAGATTCTTTGGAATTAAATGTAGAACAAAAAACACTTCTCGATAAAAAATACAAGAGTTTTTCTCGTAATGGTGCCAAACTTCCAGAAGACAAAAAGAAAAAACTTCGTGAAATTGACAAGGAATTGAGTCAACTGAAATTAAAATTTGGTGAGAATGTCCTTGCGGAAACCAACAATTATGAGATGCATATCGTCATCGAAGATGAACTGTCTGGTTTGCCTGAAGGCGAATTGGAAGCTGCAAAACAATTGGCTGAATCGAAAAACAAAGAAGGTTGGTTGTTTACACTAGACTATCCAAGCTATATTCCTTTTATGACTTATGCAGATAATAGGGTCTTAAGAAAGAAATTGTCCATAGCAGCTGGAAAAAAAGCTTTTAAAAGAGATAAATTTGATAATCAAAACAACGTTTTGAATATTGCCAAATTTCGTTTTGAACGTGCACAATTGTTGGGTTATAAAACACATGCCCATTTTGTTTTGGAAGAACGAATGGCAAAAACACCAGAAAAAGTTGAGGAATTTTTGAATGAATTGCTCACAAAAGCGAAACCAGCAGCCATTAGGGAATTCACCCAGCTACAGAAATTCGCGACAGATTTAGATAGCATCCATCAACTTGAGAAATGGGACTCTGCTTATTATTCCGAAAAACTAAAGCAGAATTTGTTCGAATTAGATGATGAAAGACTTAAACCATATTTTAAACTGGATAATGTTATTAAAGGCGCATTTATAATTGCAGAAAAACTCTATGGATTGCAGTTTGAGGAGATAACCAATATTGACAAATATCACGATGACGTTCTAACTTATAAAGTTACTGATGAAAATGGGGAATTGGTTTCTATTTTTTATGCAGATTTCTTTCCTCGCGCCGGAAAACGCAATGGAGCCTGGATGACCTCATATAAACCACAATCCATCAAGAAAGGTGAAAATGACCGGCCGCATATTTCGATTGTCTGTAATTTCACTAAACCAACCAAAAGTAAGCCTTCATTATTGACTTTCAATGAAGTGACTACCTTGTTTCATGAATTTGGTCATGCACTTCATGGAATGCTTGCAAACACAACATACCCAAGTCTTTCTGGAACGAGCGTATTTTGGGATTTTGTCGAGTTGCCAAGTCAAGTGTTAGAAAATTGGTGTTATGAAAAAGAAGCGTTGGAATTGTTTGCCAAGCATTATCAAACAGGCGAAGTTATACCTATGGAATTGGTTCAAAAAATTAAAGATTCGGCAGCATTTCATGAAGGGATGCAAACACTACGGCAATTGAGCTTTGGTCTGTTGGACATGAATTGGCATGGTATAGATCCGACAGAAATCACTGACGTAAAAACTCATGAATTAAAAGCTTTTGAAGGCACACAATTGTTTCCTGATGTTTTAGAAAACTGCATGAGCACTTCCTTTTCACATATTTTTCAAGGTGGGTATTCATCTGGCTATTACAGCTACAAATGGGCAGAAGTTTTGGATGCCGACGCTTTTGAGTTCTTTCAGGAAAAAGGCATTTTTGATAAAGAGGTTGCAACTAAATTCAAGGACAACATATTATCAAAAGGTGGGATTGAAGACCCAATGGTACTTTATAAACGCTTTAGAGGAGCCGAACCAAGACCAGATGCCTTACTCAAAAGGGCAGGACTGGTCGAAAAGTAGCCTATGTTATTTGCCTTTTCATTAGAGCAAGATCGAGAAATTCTTTAACAGATTTAACCTAGCAGATGTTTCGACTACTTTACCTTAACGGCAAAATAAACTTTCAATAATTATTGAAAGTTTAAAAATAATTGTATATTTGTGGTATGGAATATCAAGAAGCAAAAGACAAATTCATCAGTACTTGGGGAAGTTTGGGCACACTCTGGGGTATCAATAAGGCCATGGCTCAAATACAAGCCTTACTTTTTATTTCCACCAAAGCCTTGTCAATGGAAGACATTATGGAAGAACTTCAGATTTCTCGTGGTAATACAAGTATGAATTTGCGCCAACTTATGGACTGGGGAATTGTGACCAAGGAATTGATTCCTGGTGAGCGTAAGGAATTCTTTACAACAGAAAAAGATGTTCAAGAATTGGCTCGCATCATCGCCAAAGAAAGAAGCCGTAGGGAAATTCAACCTGTCGTTAAAGTTTTAAAAGAGGTTTCTTCTATAAAAGATGATGGCACTGAAAAAACCAAAGAATTGATAAAACAAACCAAAGCATTGCACGAACTAACCGAAACGGCAGATGCCATGATCAACAAATTAGTCAACCAACAACAAAACTGGATCACTAAATCCTTAATGAAACTCATCAAATAAAAAAATTTA
The DNA here is from genome assembly GCA_024635765.1 of Flavobacteriaceae bacterium. Taxonomy (GTDB): domain Bacteria; phylum Bacteroidota; class Bacteroidia; order Flavobacteriales; family Flavobacteriaceae; genus JBPOFM01. The sequence continues at coordinate 10,652 of JAGXIE010000048.1, forward strand.
ATAATAACTTTCAATATTTTCTGAAAGTTTTATATTTTAAGAATATGAAATATTTTATCATTATTAATCGGATTTTAGTAATTACAACCTTCATTTCATTTGTTGGTATTTGGACAGGTTTCATTGCAGAGGTAATTCTTGGAATTTACCAAATAGCATGTTCATTGGCCTTTATAATCATGCCGATGAGTCTGTCGGTATATCTCACACTTATTTTGGAAAACATAAAAAAAGAACTATCATGAAAACCTTACAGAATCAAACGCTACTCTACGACGAAGATTGTCCACTTTGTCAAATCTATACTGTTGGATTTATCAAAACAAAAATGCTGGACTCGAAGGGAAGAAAACCATTCACTGATGTATCTGCAGTTGAGCAACAATTCGTGGATTTGAATCGTGCAACCAATGAAATTGCCTTGATTGATACTAAAAATAAAACAGTCATCTATGGTGTAGATAGTTTGCTTAAAATACTTGGAAACTCATTCCCTTGGATTGAAAAAATAGGAAAATTAAAGCCTATCCATTTTGTTTTAAAAAAATTGTATGCATTTATCTCCTTTAATCGAAAAGTCATTATCCAGAGTGATACAACATATCATCAAAAAGTTCCATGCGTTCCAAAATTCAGTATGACCTATCGCTTTCTATACATTTCATTTGCCCTTATAATAACAACGCTTGTGCTATTTAAATTTTCAAGCTCAGTAACTAATCTGCCTAAAACATCCATTGGAAGGGAATTTTTACTCGCTATTGGACAAATTGGATTTCAAACTATATTCATATTGAACAAAAAAAGAGAAACTATCATCAATTATATAGGAAATCTAATGACAGTGTCTTTACTGGGCTGTCTTATATTATTGCCTCTATTAATTATAAATTCATTCTTCCATGTTTCTGATTTTATATTGTTTTATTGGTTTGGAACGACAGTAGTAGTCATGTATATCGAACATTTCAGAAGAATCAAAATCCTGAAACTCCCTACTTATCTATCACACACATGGGTTCTATTTAGAGTTATCGCTTTAATATTAATCTTAAATCTTTTCAAATGAAAACAATAATCATCGCAGGTGGAAGCGGATTTCTTGGCCAAGTCTTGGAATCGTATTTTTCCAAAAAGAACTATCAAGTTAATATTTTAAGTAGAAAACCCATAAATGAAAATGATATTTTGTGGAACGCTAAAGATTTGGGTGAATGGACAAAATCACTAGAAAATGCAGACGTCCTCATAAATCTCACTGGAAAATCTGTCGATTGCCGTTATACTGATTCCAACAAAAAAATGATCTATGAATCTAGAATTGATTCCACTCATGCGCTCGGCCTAGCTATTAATTTATGCGAAAACCCACCATCAGTTTGGTTCAATTCATCTACAGCAACAATTTATGAGAGCTCATTAACCCATGTAAATGACGAAGAAAATGGAGTTATTGGAAATGATTTTTCAATGAATATTGCCAAATCTTGGGAACAGACTTTTTACTCCATCAAAAATCCAAAAACTAGAAAAATTGCACTTCGCACGGCCATCGTGTTGGGAAAAAAAGGTGGCGCTTTTATTCCTCTAAAACGATTGGCTAAATTTGGACTGGGAGGAAAACATTCAAATGGTAAACAAAAAGTAAGTTGGATCCATGAACTCGATTTTGCCAGAGCAATTGAATTTTTAATGATGAATGCCGAACTAAACGGCAATTTCAATCTTTCAGTACCAAGTCCGACCAACAATGAAAACCTAATGGCTACTTTAAGAAGGACTTTGAACATTCCTTTTGGAATTTCACATCCAAAATGGTTGTTAGAATTTGGTGCAACGCTCATTGGCACGGAAACTGAATTGGTTTTAAAAAGCCGCAACGTTATTCCTAAGCGATTAATTGATAATGGATTCATTTTTAAATTCACCAACCTTCAATTTGCTTTGAACGATTTAATCAAAAAATAAAATTTAAATACCTATTTTTGATAAAATTGCGAAACAAGAAAATGTCAGACCATCAGATAAATCCAAATAAATGGATCGACCTGTATTCCGATTATCTCTTTAACTACACTATCACTCGTGTAAATGACCGAGAGATTGCGAAGGATTTAATACAGGACACCTTTTTTGCTGGCCTAAAATCAATGAAAAACTTTAAAGGTGAGGCTAGTGAGCGTACATGGCTGATTTCAATTTTAAAACGAAAAATTATTGATTATTATCGAAAGATAAATTCAAAAAAAGGGAAAGCCGAAGTTCGGATGACTTACAATAGTGATGACCAAGAAGGTGATTGGCTTGAGGAACGCGTGGAAGATGAGGCATATCTTAACGCTGAAGAGACGATGGAAAATTCAGAACTTGGAGATGCAATATATAATTGCATGGGTAAGTTGTCTGAAAAACAAGCGACAGTTTTTAAAATGAAAACAATTTTGGGTTATGAAACAGAAACAATTTGTAATGAATTGGACATTACTGCGTCTAACCTATGGGTCATTTTGCATCGTGCCAGAATTCAAATGGCAGAATGTTTAGAAAAAAAATGGCTCTAGCTAATAACAAATTCTTTCAAAATGAAAGAGACATCAATGAAAAAAAATTTCCTTTTCATTTCTTGTGAGGAAGCTTTTCATATCTGCGACAAATCGCAATATGGCGAGTCTACTTTATGGGAAAAGATAAAATTGAACTTACGCTATATCTGGTGTAGGTTCACTAAAGCTTATGTGAAGAAAAATAATCAGCTCACCAATACTATGAAAACATCCAATGTTCAATGTTTGCATAAAACAGAACGAGAAGAGTTGACTAAAAATTTCAACAAAGAACTAAAAAATTAAATGCATACAAAGCCAAAATATTGGCACACTTTCTACCCAAAACGAACTGTAATAGTCGTTTTGGTTTTTTTTTGCAAAGACCAATAATAGCAGTGATAAGGTCATTATAATTAGTGAAATAATAATGTAAACTGGATTCAATTCGACCTTAAAAAATTCTAAAAAGAAAAAGGCCATTCCAAGAAACACACCAATTATCTTGGTATATTTAATACCTATCTCCTGGGGAATTGTAGAAAGTTTCAAACTGTCATAACGAAGATCCCTAATTTCAAACGGAAGAGTCAACAACATCACCAATAGAAAACGCTGAATTGCGACTACCCATACACTTGCATCAAAATCGTAATCATTGTTTAACAGCGGCAATAGAACCGTTACTCCTGACCAAACCAGTGCGATAACATATACCTTGAGTCCACCTATACTTCGAAGATTTTTATGTTGATCTATAAATATCTGTCTAGGTAAAAAAGGAATGGCATATAAAAAAGTAATTAACCCAAATGCACCAATATATAATAACGTTTGAAATGAAAGTTTTAAAGCAAAAAAACACATGAGCAGAAAACAAGCTAATGAAAATATTTGAATGACTTGCAACCACGTAGCTAACCTGCGGTGATGGAATTTAGCGATCCCAAAATATTTTACAAAATTATAACCTGTAATGGCCGCAAAAAAGATAAAGAATAAAATGTCTGGATCAAAGTCAATTTCAAATTCCAACAGCGTTACCCAAGAAAGGGAAAACACAGCCAGTGCAACGTGAATACTGCCATTAATATAAAAATTTAAAAGCGGTTTTAAGAGCTTCATCAAACAAAAGTACGCAATGTGTTAATAAGACTACTCAATCGTTAAAAACTTTAGTTTTACTTAACAAAAAATGGTCAATATTTATGTAATTTTGCCGTTCAAAACACAACTTTACTTTAATGGATACAAACGCATTCGCCCTTCGCCATATTGGACCTGATGAACATGACCAAAACCAAATGCTCGAAACTATCGGTGTCGACTCTTTGGAGCAACTGATTTTCGAAACCGTTCCAGATGATATTCGACTTAAAAAAGGCTTAAATCTTGATGAACCCATGACCGAATATGAATATTTGAATCACATTCTGGAATTGTCAAAAAAGAACAAAGTTTTTAAATCTTATATAGGTTTAGGATACCACCCAACAATTGTTCCTGCAGTAATTCAACGAAATATATTGGAGAATCCAGGATGGTATACTGCTTATACACCATATCAGGCAGAAATTGCCCAAGGACGTCTTGAAGCCTTATTGAATTTCCAAACCATGATTACCGATTTGACAGGAATGGAATTGGCAAATGCTTCATTACTGGACGAAAGTACAGCTGCTGCTGAAGCGATGAATTTATTGTTTGCTGTTAGAGACCGTGACCAAAAGAAAAAAAATATTAATAAGTTTTTCGTTTCGGAAGCCATTTTGCCACAAACCTTGTCCCTTCTTCAAACCAGGGCGACACCAATTGGAATTGAATTGATAATAGGCAGTGAAGATACATTTGATTTTTCGTCAGATTTTTTTGGAGCCATTCTTCAGTATCCAGGTAAAGACGGAATGGTAAGCGATATCAAAGCCTTCATTGAAAAAGCAAATGAAAATCAAATAAAAGTAGCTGTCGCAGCGGATATTTTGAGCTTGATAAAATTAGAAGCCCCTGGTAAATTTGGTGCTGATGTAGTTGTAGGAACGACACAAAGATTTGGCGTTCCTATGGGTTATGGTGGTCCTCATGCTGCATTTTTCGCCACGAAAGAAGCTTATAAAAGAGATATTCCAGGTCGTATTATTGGTGTAACTAAAGATATGAATGGCAATAGAGCATTGCGAATGGCGTTGCAAACTCGTGAGCAACATATCAAGCGTGATAAAGCAACCTCAAATATTTGTACCGCACAAGTATTATTGGCCGTCATGGCAGGAATGTATGCAGTATATCACGGTCCTAAAGGTTTAAAATTCATTGCTGACAAAGTCCACAATACGGCTTCAAGTATCGCTAATGCATTAAATCAATTGGGCTACAAACAACAGAACACGTCCTTCTTTGATACTATAAAAATTGAAGCTGATTCTTCAAACATTAAAAGAATTGCAGAACGTTGTGAAGTGAATTTCTTCTATCCAAATGCCGATACTGTTACCATCTCCATCAATCAAACAACATCTTTGAAAGATGCTAATGAAATCATTGCCATTTTTGCTGAAAACAGTGAGAAAGAAACCATCAAATTAACGGCAATTTCGCAAGCAAATCATATATCAGATTCATTACAACGTCAAACAGAATTTTTGACCTTGGATGTCTTCAACAAGCATCATTCTGAAACTGAATTGATGCGTTATATCAAAATGCTTGAGCGTAAAGATTTATCTTTGAACCATTCGATGATTGCACTTGGATCTTGTACAATGAAACTAAATGCAGCCGCCGAAATGCTACCTTTGAGTTGGCCTAATTGGGGAACGATGCATCCATTCTGTCCCATCGAACAAGCAGAAGGCTATCAAATCGTCCTTAAAAAACTAGAAGAGCAGTTAACAGAAATTACTGGTTTTGCAGCTACGTCTTTACAGCCAAATTCAGGAGCACAGGGAGAATATGCTGGCCTTATGGTTATCAAGGCATACCATGAATCAAGAGGTGATCATCATAGAGATATTTGTTTGATTCCTTCTTCTGCGCACGGAACAAATCCTGCCAGTGCAGTCATGGCCGGGATGAAAGTGGTAGTGACTAAATCAACAGATGAAGGTAATATTGATGTTGATGACTTAAGAGAAAAGGCACTTTTACATAAAGACAATCTATCCTGCTTGATGGTAACCTATCCTTCAACGCATGGAGTTTACGAATCGGCCATCCGTGACATCACAAAAATTATCCACGATAATGGTGGTCAAGTTTATATGGATGGTGCAAATATGAATGCCCAAGTGGGTCTGACAAATCCGGGAAATATTGGTGCCGACGTTTGCCATCTCAACCTTCATAAGACCTTTGCCATCCCTCACGGTGGTGGTGGGCCTGGGGTAGGACCAATTTGTGTTGCAAAACAATTGGTGCCTTTTTTACCTGGAAATCCAGTGATTAAAACAGGGGGAGATATGGCAATTACAGCAATATCAGCGGCACCTTTTGGATCGTCTTTGGTTTGTTTAATATCGTATGGCTATATCATGATGTTAGGTGCCGAAGGTTTAACGAAAACTACGAAAGTCGCAATACTTAATGCCAACTATATCAAAGAACGTTTGCAAGGTCAATTTGACACATTATATTCAGGCGAAAGAGGTCGTGCTGCACACGAAATGATTGTGGATTGTAGACCTTTCAAAGAAAACGGTATTGAAGTCACAGATATCGCAAAGCGTTTGATGGATTATGGATTTCATGCTCCTACAGTTTCCTTTCCTGTGGCAGGGACTTTAATGATAGAACCAACCGAAAGCGAAAGCAAAGAAGAAATGGACCGTTTTTGCGACGCCATGTTATCGATTAGAAAAGAAATCAATAATGCATCAAAAGACGAGATTGATAACGTCCTTAAAAATGCACCGCATACTTTGGCGATGTTAACCTCTGATAGTTGGGGATTTCCATATTCTAGGCAAGCGGCAGCATATCCATTGGAATATGTTCAAGAAAACAAATTCTGGCCTGCAGTTAGACGTGTTGATGATGCATATGGAGACAGAAATTTAATTTGTACATGTGCTCCAATAGAAGAATATATGGAAGCATAATCATTTTAAGCTCTCTTTTTAAATGATCTAAAAGAGAGTTTTTTTGATGATTTTGTATGTTTTTTTTAATAAATTGATAATATTAATCAAAAAACCTACAAAATCAAGTCAAGAAAAACTAATAATAAGTACTTTAGTAAATTGAACTATAATTACCCCTATTATGTCCATCAAAATCACGGGAACAGGAAGTTACATACCCATCAGTGTAGAAAAGAATGAAAATTTTCATAAACACCATTTTTTAAATACTGATGGTACAACGTTAACACATCCAAACGAAGTAATCATTGAAAAGTTCAAGGCCATTACTGGTATTGACGAGCGTCGCTATGCTTTTGACCATCTCACCTCTTCAGATCTAGGTTTTTTCGCAGCTGAAAAAGCCATTGCAGATGCCAAAATCAACCCTGAAGAATTGGATTATATAATAGTTGCGCACAATTTTGGTGATGTCAAACACAATACGATTCAAAGTGATATTTTACCTTGCTTGGCTTCTCGTATAAAACACAGCCTACGCATAAAAAACCCTAAATGTGTCGCTTATGATATCCTTTTTGGTTGCCCTGGTTGGATAGAAGGCGTTATCCAAGCAAATGCTTTTATAAAAGCTGGAATTGCAAAAAAGTGCTTGGTGATCGGGACAGAAACCTTGTCTAGAGTCGTTGATAAACATGATAGAGATTCTATGATTTATAGTGATGGTGCTGGTGCAGCAGTGATAGAGGCATCAGAGGAAGAAGGTGGTATCTTAGCTCACGAAACCGCTAGTTTTACCTACGAAGAAGCCTATTATTTATTCTTTGGAAATTCCAACAACAAAGATTTATGTCCTGACACGAGATATATTAAAATGGATGGTCGTAAGATCTACGAATTCGCTTTATCAAATGTGCCTCTTGCGATGAAATCGTGCTTGGAAAAAACCAATATAGATATTAAAGACATCAAGAAAATATTCATACACCAGGCTAATGAGAAGATGGATGAAGCTATTTTGAAACGTTTTTACAAATTATACAATACTGAAATCCCTGAAGGTATTATGCCTATGAGCATTCAAGAGCTGGGCAATAGTTCAGTCGCAACAGTTCCTACGCTGTATGACATGGTAAGAAACAACCAAATTAAAAATCAAAATCTCAACAAAGGAGACATCATTATGTTTGCTAGCGTTGGAGGTGGAATGCATATTAATTCAATCGTTTATAAATATTAATTGACAAACTACTAATCAACAAATTTCAAACTCTAATTTATTTACAGCATAAATTTTTGCAGCTCTCAACGCTGCTTAACGACAAACATACCGACGAATAAAATTATAAAGCAGCCACTCTAATAGGCTAAAATGTTGCCGGAACAAATCAAACAGAACATCAAAGTTTTAGTTCTGCTTTAGTTAGAGGCATTAAGACCCTGTATGTAGATATTTCGAAATAAAATTTCCGATATTGCATAAAATCATTTCGAATGTACGAACATACGTTTCCGAATAAGCGCTACAAAAAGACCCTTGAGTTTTTGAAGCAACATGTCCCACCAAATTCTATAATATTAGATTTGGGTGTCCTGAATCCATTTACTGAATTTATGAAAAATGAAGGCTATATAATTCAAAATACCAAAGGAGAAGATTTAGATTTTGATACATCAACTATTGAAAAATCCGATGCAGAAGTTGTCACTGCCTTTGAAATCTTTGAGCATTTAATATCACCATTAACGGTTTTAACATCCATTAAGGCCGACAATTTGGTGGCAAGTGTTCCGCTACGATTATGGTTTTCTTCAGCCTATAGAAGTAAGACCGACATTTGGGACAGGCATTATCACGAGTTTGAAGATTGGCAGTTCGATTGGCTTCTCGAAAAAGCTGGCTGGAAAATTATTGCGAGTGAAAAATGGACCAATCCAACAAAGAAGATTGGCATCAGGCCTATTCTAAGGTGGTTTATTCCCAGATACTACATCGTTTATGCCGAAAAAATAAAAAATTCCACTAATTAAAAATCACAAATTCCAAATCACTTTAAATAAGTTTAACTTTGATACTTAAACCTTAAACTGTTGAACTTCTCCATCATCATCCCAGCACATAATGAGCAAGACTCCATTGGTTTGACATTAGAATCATTGGCAAATCAAACGCTGCTGCCAAAAGAAGTTGTTGTTGTGAACGACAATTCATCGGATGATACCCAAAAAATTGTTGAAGCGTTTGCCATAAACTATCCTTGGGTTTCTTTAGTCAATAAGTCGTCTTCCAATGAACATTTACCAGGCTCAAAAATCATCAATGCGTTTTACGAAGGCTATGAGACTTTAGATAACAACTATGATATCATCTGCAAGTTTGATGCAGATTTGATTTTTCCCGAAAATTATTTGGAAGTCCTGGCGAGTCATTTCAAATCAAATCCAAAGCTCGGAATGGCAAGTGGATTTTGTTATATCGAAAAAAATAGTGAATGGATATTGGAAAACCTAACCAGAATAGATCATATTCGAGGCGCATTAAAAGCGTATCGCAAAGATTGCTTTCTTCAAATAGGAAAATTAAAACCTTCCATGGGTTGGGACACAGTTGACGAACTGTTGGCAAAATTTTATGGCTGGGATATTCTAACAGATGCATCCTTACAAGTTAAACATCTCAAGCCAACTGGCATTAGTTATAATATGGCGTCTAAATATTTACAGGGTGAAGCTATGTACAAAATGCGTTACGGCTTTGTAATTACTTTAATTTCTGCCATGAAATTGGCCATTAAGAAAAAAAGTTTTAGACTGTTTAAAAACTATATAGATGGATATTTCAAAGCAAAGAAGAAAAAAATTGAATTTCTTGTCACTGTAGACCAAGGAAAGTTTATAAGAAATTTACGCTGGAAAGGAATACTGAATAAATTCAATTAAAACTCCAACTTTTATAATCACTTTTGGCTTCTAATGTATTTTCAATGGAATCTTCTATTTCAGGAAAAAAATCAATTCCTGTTAAAGCCTCAATAGAATCAACAGGCACGACAAAATTATATAACGGCTCAATGGATTTTCTGTGCGGCATTAAAAAAGCAATCATCTTTGTTTCCCCATTATTGGCATCCAATATAATTTTATAGAACATATCTGGAACTGCGACATGCTCATCACCAATTGTTTTAAGGGTTCCTTTTAATACCCCTCCCGTCACGACAAAAACGCCATCATATTTTCTCGCCCAATAGCGCGTTTTTTGTTCTAACGTATTCCAAATTCCAGAATTAAAGTCATGTTGTTGTGGACTGATATTGCTAGTTAAAAAAGTTTCATCATGCGCTGTCTGGCTATAGTTCTTATCTCCTGCAGGGCACAAATGACCTCTGTCATAACCAGAGTTTTTATAATTTCTCCAAGATGCGGCTCCTGTTTTTACGGCTTGATCAATTTCGAAATAAGGTCGTTTATAGTTGGCATTAGACAAATGTTGCCTCTTTAATTCATATGCAACCCATTCAGCCTGTTCATGAGGTTCGCTATAGGATAGAGAAAATCCCTCATGATGAATAATCTGCCCTGTTGTGCTTGTTGGCAAAAAGAATTCGTTGGTATTGCTTCTTGTTTCTTTCCCTTGCTCAACGTATGAAGAAACGTCTTTTTCATTCAAAAAACACTCATAACCATAGACACCTAAAACGATGAGTACAGTTATGATAACATAGAAATTTCGTTTACTCAAAATGAACTCAAGACAAATTCCAAAGGATGTCCAATGGCACCATTGGGGAAGCTTATGCCCAAAAGTGATGAAATGGTCGGTGCAATATCGGTTATCTCGGTTCTTTGTAAGGTCTGACCATGTTTAATGCCCTTACCGAAGAACAATAGTGGAACATGTGTATCATAATTCAAAGCTGTGCCATGGTCTGTACCTGTGAGATTCCAAGAGGCTTCATTTAGTACATATGGGTCAAATACAAACAAAATGTCCCCGGAACGCTTTTGGTTATGGCCCTTGTCTAAAAGTTGCTCCAGATATCCACTAGAACCGTCAAACTGATTAAATTTATTAGTGACATACACTTTATCTATCAAATCATAATTCAGTAATTTGTACCCTAATTCATCTTTGATGGCCTGCAAATCCAAACCATTGTCATTGATTTTCTGATGATCTAAAAACAATTGGTTATTTATTTTGCTGACAATAATATTTGGAATGCCATATTTTGATTTCAGGTAATCGTTCAGTTCATTTTGCATAGATGTTTCATTGAAGAATCCTGAAGGTATTCTTACTGACTTCATATAATTCAGAACATCTGGTGCCGCATGGTCTGATGTTAAAAAAACGGTGTAGTTTCCCATACCAACTTTTTCGTCTAAAGCGTTCAGTAACCGCTCTAAATCTTTATCGAGACGCAAATATGTATCTTCTACTTCTTTGGAATTGGGACCAAATTTATGGCCCACTTTGTCGGTACTCGAATAGCTTACCGTCAACACATCTGTATAATCGTCTTGCCCCAATTGTTCATTCTCAATTGCAGCAATAGCAAAATCGGATGTCAAACTATTTCCAAAAGGTGATTCGGCAATAATGGCATAGCCTCCATTCTGGTCCTTTAATTTGAATAAATCATAAGGAAACGTTGGAGTCTCTTTACCTCTGAATGGCCCTTCGAACGTATTCATATCACTTCCGCTTTCTGTATAAGTATTAATATCATAAAGGGTATTCCATTCTTTAAAATAGGATTCTGTAATATTTGAAGCATTAAAATCCTTAACCCATTGAGGTAATTCATTCATGTAAAAGGTACTCGTTATCCAATTTCCAGTTCCATTGTTTTCAAAATCAAACCAATAAGCTGCATTCGCCGTATGACCAGCTGGCAGTACAGATCCTCTATCTTTCAAAGCAATACCGATGGTTTTTCCTCTCATTTGTGTAAACAATCTGTTTTCGTCACCAAAGGTCGTAGTTAACATCCGATGTGGCGATTCTTTTCCTGCATCACCAGAAATTCCAACAGATTGAACTGCATCATCATCAACACAATACACCTTTCGTTTTAATTTTTTATCATACCAATCATTGCCTATCACACCATGATATTTTGGTGTCGTGCCAGTAAAAATTGAAGCATGTCCCGGAGCAGTTTTGGTCGGCACAAAATTAAAATGGTTGTTTTTACAATTAAATCCTTCATTGATCATACGTTTAAATCCACCTTCGCCATATTTTGAGTCAAATCGAGTTAAGTAGTCATATCGCATTTGGTCAACCACGATTCCCACTATCAATTTAGTGCTTATCGATTCGGTCGTAACCTTGTCACTTGAGACAGTGGCAGCTTTCTTTTGAGACTGACATGATATTGTAAAAAGTGTAAGGAGCACTATGGAAATAAACTGTTTCATTATAACTGATTTATTTTTAGAATTCAAAAATACAGCTTTTAACATAATCATAATTTTAAATAATCGTTAATTACATTTAAGTTTTTTTTACTTTAGCGGTTACAAATTTTAATATGTCCTATCTACATAATATTGGCGCTTATTTTTTAATGATCAAGGAGATGTTTCGCAAACCGACTAAATGGTCCGAAATGCGGCGCTTGATTTTTAAGGATATTGATGATCTGATTATTGGCTCTTTAGGGATCGTGGCCTTTATCTCCTTCTTCGTTGGAGGTGTGGTCACTATTCAAACTGCGTTGAACATCAGCAATCCATTGATCCCAAAATCTCTAGTAGGTTTTGCAACGCGTCAATCAGTAGTTTTAGAATTTGCTCCAACTTTCATCTCTATTATTATGGCTGGAAAAGTTGGGTCCTTTATCACTTCAAGTATAGGTACTATGAGGGTTACAGAACAAATCGATGCCTTGGAAGTAATGGGTATCAATGCCATAAACTATCTAGTATTTCCAAAATTCATAGCGTTAATGCTGTATCCTTTTGTGATATCAATCGCGATGTTTTTGGGTATTCTTGGCGGAATGGCCGCCTGCGTATATGGTGGATTTAGCAGTGTAGACGATTATATCACAGGAGTTCAGATGGATTTTACGCCGTTCCATATGACGTATGCCTTTATTAAAACAATTGTTTTTGCATTCCTATTAGCCACTATTCCTTCATATCATGGCTTCTATATGCGAGGAGGCGCACTGGAAGTTGGCAAGGCCAGTACGACTTCATTTGTTTGGACCAGTGTTATGATTATTTTATTGAATTATATACTAACCCAAATGTTGTTAAGCTAATGATCGAAGTTAAAGACATCCATAAGTCGTTTGGAGATTCCGAAATTCTAAAAGGCATCAGCACTATATTTGAGAAGGGCAAGACCAATCTTGTTATAGGCCAAAGTGGTTCAGGAAAAACGGTGTTTATCAAATGCCTACTTGGCCTGTTTGTTCCCGAGGAAGGCACTATAGAATATGATGGAAAAGCTTACTCAAAATTAAGCAGTGATGAACGTAGCGACTTAAGAGCAGAAATGGGAATGGTTTTTCAAGGCAGTGCTTTGTTTGACTCAATGACCATAGCAGAAAATGTGAAATTTCCACTGCGAATGTTCACGAAACAAAGTAAAAGCGAAATGAATGACCGTGTGGACTTTGTATTGAAACGTGTGAATCTTTCTGATGCACATAATAAAATGCCAAGCGAAGCTTCAGGAGGAATGCAAAAACGTGCGGCTATAGCCCGAGCGATTGTTAACAAACCAAAATATTTGTTCTGTGACGAACCTAATTCAGGTTTAGATCCAAGAACTGCTACAGTTATAGATAATTTGATACAAGAGATTACAGAAGAGTACGATATTACAACCGTCATTAACTCGCATGACATGAATTCGGTTATGGAAATCGGTCAGAAAATTGTGTTTTTAAAGGATGGTATTAAAGAGTGGGAAGGCTCTAATAAAAACATTTTTAAAACAGATAATGAAGCCGTTACCAACTTTGTATATTCTTCTGATTTGTTTAAGCGCGTACAAAAAATGTATATTGAAGAAGATCAATAATCTAAGTCAACAATTGGAAGTAACATTGTTTTGATCTGTCCAAGAAATATCAAAAGAACTCAAATTAATTAATTTTCTCGTTTTACCAACAATGTATCCAAGCTATACTTCTGTTTCAACCATCGATATAATTTGTCTTTTTCCTTACTAATTTCAACTTCATTTGTAGATTCTTTCCATTTCGCCGAAAATACCGCAATGGTATCAATCTTATTGAAATTCGAAGAAATAACGGTTGAGTAAGATAATCGTTCGATGGTTTCATAATTGATTTTCACTTCCTTACTCAAATCTTCAAAGGGAATTTGCAAAGCTTCATATTTTGCCAACTTGGCAACCTTATTCTCTAAAAAAGCGATCTTATCTGATTGCGACAATAAATCCAGTGAGTCACGATAACGCAATTGCGACATATAACGCAGGTAATCTAAATTCTTGGCTCTACTCTGGTTAAAGGTAAGTTTCGCGTTTTTAAGAGCTGGGTAATCTTTTAATCGTCCTCTCAAAACTGAAATCGTATTATCTGGAATTTCGTCCAATCCGAAACTGTCGAACTCTAAAATAGATTGCTCCCCTTTTGACCCAACATATTTGTAATTCGCATTTTTCTTAATGAAGTCAGAATGCGGTAAGGCATCCAGCTCATTCGAAATAAAAGATTTGGCAGCGTTGTTAAAATTACTTTCCTTCCATACATCTATAAATGTTAGGATGGCTGGAATCATAACTACAATGGCAAGCACCGTTGCAATATTACCAATACGTTTTCGTTTGGCCGAATTGGCATATCTAAACATGGGAAATCCTAAAATCTTTATCACTATAAATGTTGCAAGCGCAATAAAAATTGTGTTGATAGTAAACAAATACATGGCATTGAGAAAATAACCAATGTTACCTTGCGACAAACCATAACCGGCTGTACACAAAGGCGGCATCAATGCGGTAGCGATCGCAACACCAAAAATTACTGAAGCTACGGTTCCTCTTTTTGTTCGCGCAATGATCAACGCCAAGCCACCAAAAAACGCAATCAACACATCTCTAATATCTGGTTTTACACGACCTAAAAGTTCAGAGGTTTCTTCATTTAACGGAAAACTATAAAAGAATAAAAACGCTGTTAACAAACTTAAAACGATCATCACACCGAAATTGATGAGCGATTTTCGCAATGTATCAACGTCATTTATGGCAACTGATAATCCAATACCTAATATCGGACCCATCAGTGGTGAAATTAACATGGCACCAATCACAACCGCTGTTGAATTAGCGTTCAAACCAATAGACGCTACAAAAATGGAGCAGATTAAAATCCAAGCCGTTGCCCCTTTAAATGGAATGTCTCCTTTTATAGCCGCCAGGGTTGCATCTCTATCAGTATCTTCCCGGAAGTCCAATAATTCCTTAAAGAAATTCTTAATGCTGAACCAAAGTCCTCTTGCATCTTTTTTAACGGCTTCTTTGGACTGCTCTACCGCTTGGTCTTTCTTTTCTTCCTCTTCAGAGAAGTCAAATTTGTTTTCTTTCGAATTATCCATAATGCTCTCCGAACTTGTCTTTTACTTTTTGTAATATTTTTTTAATTTCCTGCTCTTTTTCTTTTGGAAATATAAGTAAAACTTCATCTTTATCGACAATAATATAATCGTTCAAACCGTCTATGACTGCTATTTTGCCTTTCTTGGTTCGAATCATATTTCCCGAAGCATCTTCAGTCAAGGTTCGAGCATTGACAACGGCATTTCCATTTTCGTCCTTATCAAGTTTATCATACAAACTCCCCCAGGTGCCAAGATCATTCCAATCAAATTCCGCTGGAAGTACAAATACATTTTTTGAACTTTCCATGATGGCATAATCTACTGAAATGTTCTCTGCTTTGGCATAATTTTTTGCGATGAACTCATTCTCCTCATTGGTGTTATAGGCAGATATTCCATTTTCAAACAGTTCATACAACGCTGGCTGATTCCTTTGAAAAGCATTAATGACACTCTTGGCACTCCACATAAAAATACCTGCGTTCCAAAGAAAATTACCTTGTTGTATAAAAGATTTGGCAGTCTCATAGTCGGGTTTCTCTCTAAATTGATTGACAGGTTTAATGGACTTGGTTGTCGTTTTATCGAATTCAATATAACCATAACCAGTATTTGGAAACGTCGGCTGGATTCCAAGCGTCATCAAAGCATCGGTCTTTTCACAGAAATCAAAGGTTTGCTGCACGTTTTTTGAGAAGGTTTGCTCATCTTCAATCCAATGATCACTTGGCGCAACAATCATCACAGCGTCTGGATTTTCTTTCTGAATCTTCAATGCAGCATATAAAATACAAGGGGCTGTATTACGCATTGCTGGCTCCAACAATACTTGTCGCTGCGCAACTTTTGGGAGTTGTAGTAATACCAAATCATTGTACATAGCATTGGTAAGAATGAAAATATTCTCTGTTGGAATAAATTGCTCCAACCTCTGAAACGTCTTTTGTATCAGCGTATCACCTGTTCCCAACATATCGTGGAATTGTTTTGGAAAATCCTGCGTACTTACAGGCCAAAATCTTGAGCCTACGCCCCCTGCCATCAATATGGCGTAATAATTTTTATTTTTCATATCGCTATTCCTGTGAAATCAGGAAATCTATTATTTACATTAAAAAAATCAGTCATTCCCAGTTGTATATCATTAATCGTTAATTAGTAATCAAATTAACTTCGGCATTCGGATTGAAAAGATACAACTTTCCAGAAGCAACTTCAACACCTTCATATCGTGTGCGCCGTTTTACCCCTTTTTTAAATACCCGACCATTATATAATTTAAAATGACAGCCTAAGGGCACTTCAAAAATATATGTTTTATCATTAGTTTCGTCATACTGCTTTAACGCTAAAGCTAACTTAACATCAGTATCACTGCTTGCCTTCGGATTCTTAAAATGTTTCGCTAACAATGGTAATAAATCTTCGGGAAACACCGAAGGATTCAAAACTGGCAACATCAAATGCTGAAACGTCTGCTTCCACTCCTTGCCATGCGGTTTGATAAACCTACCAAACTTTTGGTAGGCTTCAAAATGAGCAATTTCATGAATCAAGGTTATTAAAAACCGATAGGTATTGAGGTTAGAATTGACGGTTATTTGATGTTTGTTATTTGGTAATTTTCGATAATCACCATGACGTGTTTTCCGTTCGTTTTTTATTTTAACAGTCAGGTGGTCATGTTTTAACAACTCTAAAACATAGGGTATCGCTTGATGCGGAATATATTCTTGTAGTATGCTGGTCATGCTGCAAAAATAAGGGTTTTCTTAACACCAAAACAATTGAATTTAAAGGAAAAATGGCTACATTAGTAGAAGTGAAAGATTAGTATAAAAATTACAGAACAAAAGACTTTTTACCAGGTATGGAATTTATAGACTATTACAAAATACTAGATGTCTCAAAAAACGCCACTGAAGCTGAAATTAAAAAGGCTTATCGCAAACTGGCCAGAAAATACCATCCCGACCTTAACCCAAATGATAAAGAAGCAGAAAAGAAATTCAAGGCCGTTAATGAAGCCAATGAAGTGTTGAGTAATAAAGAAAACCGCAAAAAATACGATGAATATGGTAAGGACTGGAAACATGCAGATCAGTTCGAACAGGCCAAGCATCAACAACAATCACAGCGCCAATATCAGCAACAAGATTTTGGAGGTTACGGAGGATATTCCGGACAAGACTTTTCAGGAAGTGATTTTTCCGATTTCTTCGAATCCATGTTCGGAGGAGGCGCTTCCCATGGTCGAGGACGTACAGCAGCATTCCGAGGGCAGGATTACAATGCCGAGTTAAACCTAAACATTAGAGATGTTTATGAAACACACAAACGAGTACTCACCGTCAATGGGAAAAATATCAGACTTACAATCCCTGCAGGTGTTGAAGACGGACAGGTAATCAAAATCAAAGGTCAAGGCGGTAAAGGTGTCAATGGAGGCCCAAAAGGTGATTTGCTCATTCAGTTCAACATCAGTAACAACACACAATTTAGACGTGACCATAACGATCTATATACGACCGTCGATTTAGATCTATACATCGCTCTTCTCGGCGGTGAAATAACCGTTCCCACTTTTGACGGCAAAGCAAAACTCACAGTAAAACCCGAAACCCAAAATGGAACAAAGGTAAAACTAAAGGGAAAAGGATTCCCTGTCTATAAAAAGGAGGGACAATTTGGCGACCTTTATATAACCTATCAAATCAATATGCCAACGAACCTTACTGCTAAAGAAAAAGAATTAGTAAAAGAACTCTCTAAATTAAGAAAGTCATGAGCAGCACAAACTTTATCCCAATAACCACTCTTTGTACACATTATAAAGTAGAAACTTCCTTTTTTCAAGGACTAAATGAACATGGTTTAATAGAAATAAGAACCGTGGAGCAGTCTAAATGCATACCTGAAGACCATATTCAGGAGGTTGAAAAAATGATTCGTTTACACAAAGACCTGAGTCTCAATTTCGCTGGCATCGATACCGTTTTTAACCTATTAGAGCGTATTGAAAACTTACAAGCGGAATTACAAAATGTTCGAAGCAGATTGGGCATATATGAAGACTAACTTCAAGACAATTAATCACTTACCCAATAATGAATAATGTTTTGCGGTGAATCAGAAATTCTAGCTTGCTGTTATTGATTCAACTAAAATGATTAGATTATACTAACAAAATTCTCTAATTTAAAAACATAATAAAATTAACTTCAGTCTCAATTACCATGAATCTTTTCAAAAATATATCATTTTTAATACTTTTTTTTTCCATGGGTAATGTAAATTCACAAGACCTCTCTTCGCATCAGTGGCAAGATAGACTCCTAGTCTTATTGGTTGATGATATTAAAGATGAGACTTATCAAAAACAAATTTCTGAACTTCAACAAAGCGAAAATGGTCTCAAAGATCGAAGACTTATAGTTTGCCATGTCAAACCACATACATATAAAAAAGGATTGTATACCAAACAATGGAAAAAAGCTACGATTGATATTACCAACTATAAAAAATCAACCTCCTCATTTGAAATTATTTTGATTGGTCTTGATGGAGGCGTTAAACTTCATCAATCAGATTTTTTAAAATGTGAAAAATTATTTTCCATTATAGACGTCATGCCAATGCGAAGGCGTGAGATGAGAAATAAGAAATGAAATAAAATGTGGAACATTAAAAACTTGAACTATTAGGCTATGTTCAGTTGATTTTTTTGTTATACGAAGTATATAAAAACCCTAATGTATCAATAATCAAATCTTTTCAATTAATCTTTAACAATCAAAACTTTTGAAAGTCCGTTGACTTTTAAAACATAAAATCCAGCAGCAGTAGATGGAGGGAATTCGAGTCGGGTAATGCCAGTGTTCTCATTAAAAGACTTCTCTAAAAGTTGAATTAACCGTCCTTGAATATCAAACATATTAAAAGAATCAGCAGCTGATGTGTGTGTGACAAATACCTCTTTAGCAATTACTGGGTTGGGATAAACTATGGATTGTCCAGTCAGATTATTTTGTAATGATGAATTAAAATAAGGTACCGCAAAATCAAATGCTTCCTTACCTATCGACTCTCCCATCAATCGCCCAGGAATATCATCGATTGGTGGATGAATCCCTCCCCAAATCCTAGATAGACTGCATTGGTCAGAAGCATCTCTATATGTTGCCCACTGCAGCGTAACATCAACAGAAGGCCCTTCTTCAAACACTAAAAACTCATTTTTTTTCGCAAAAAACTCACCCATACCTCCAGGGAAATACTCACTACCTGTGATGCGTGTTATGGCTTCAGCAGCGGCTCTAGAATAGGTAGAATGTCCAGAAACATACCCAGCAAATGGAGGCGTCACAAATGTTGGTCGTTGATAAGGCCACCAATTCTCGGCCAATATCCAACCCACGCCTGCTTCATCAGTTGCAGTATTTTCAATATAGTCATGACCACGCCAAGTATACAATTTTATTTTATCCAAATTCTGATTACTGTTTCCAGCTAAAGCATCTCCTGGTTGCACAACTTCTATATAACCGTCAAGCAATGGGATACCGTTTGCATTATAATTAGACAGCAACTCATCACTGCTTTGCCCCTGCTCCGTCATATATCGAATGGCTGATATAGGTCTGATATAATCATACCATCCTTTCACACCCCAAGCCGAGATGGCGGCATCGTGCATCGCCCCTCCTAAAATAAAATATGATTTTACATCCCATTCCAAAGGGTCTAACGTTTGTCCGACCCCTTTAAATTTCTTCACTAACAACGGATTATCATTGACATAATTCAAGATGGTAAACCAATGCCCTGGAGGGGTTTCAGAACTCGGGCCATCTGCCCAAAACTCTGCTAATACGCGGGCATAATCACCTCTGGGAACAAACTGTGGTTCATAAGCAGTGCCCGTGAACGGATTTACCGCACGCCCTTCACCAATATCTCCTCCTTCGAGTAGATTATAAAAATTAGGATGCTCATTGTAGCTAGTTGGTAGATTATCAAACGGGATATTTCCGATAGTTTTAGGAGAGATATCCCAGAGCACACCATCTTCAGGAGATAATTGTGAAGCCCAAATCGATACCAACGAAAAAGACCATTTATAAGCCGCATCTGATTGCACATGTGAAGATCCAATATATGGTGGTGCCGCAGGGTCATGATAAACTTTATAGTCTTGTCCATCACGTCTATACGTGACCGATTCACTATCAGTTAAGGCAAAAGGCTTCACATTGCCCCATTCGGGTCCTAAAAAACTAGGTGTCGTTCCAGGAATCACGTTACCACTTTGGTCAATAAACGTATCCAAACTCAAAGGCTGCCAACGATTAGGGTCAATAATATCAGGATTGCCAGACAATATAGGTGCCAATGGTGGATTAACAGGCTGATAATAAGAGTTGGAGTAAAACTCTGCTTCTCTAGACCCATCCAATTGACCGTAATTGATAATCGTTTGCGCGATATAGTTTCCTAACGCAGCCGCATTGCCATATTCATAGTTCAAACCGTTGGCATATATGGTCTCATAGCCCAATTGGCTCATCAAAAAATCACATTCGGCTTTAATAGAAACTGCGCTTGGCGAATTTTGAAAACGATAGGTCAACAATCTGTACATCGCATAACTAATAGCTTTTTTCCTCGACTCCTCAATGCTTTGTGTGGGGATAAAATCAACGAGGTTACTGCTAAATCCATGAACTTCCTTGCCCATTAAATAAGTTGTCGCCTTGTCGTCGTAGATTGCCCAAGCATCATACATAGCAATACTGGCGTGAAACAAATTACGTGCATGCACTGTAGGACGTGCATAGTCACCTCTAATGGCATCTAGCAACACTTCATTCCACAATCGAGCAATGGATTTATCCTCTGGAACATTAGAAAGATTCAAATTGACATTTAAAGCAACCGGCAAACTCGAACAGCTATCACTCATTTCTGTAACAGAAACAGAACCAGTGGCATTAATGCCCCATCGTACGCTAACAGTATTCGTTCCTTGTCCATTCAAAAGCTCACCACCACTAACCATCCAATTGGCAGTAGAAGTAGCTGGCATCGTATAGGAATAGGTTTCCGTTCTATAAAAACCAGAGGTTGATGCCCCTATAATTCCAGTGGGCGGCAAATAAGTACAATTTCCATCATCTAAAGTCGCTTCAGGGTTATAAGTACACGAAGCAAGGTCAGTACATCCATAGATTTTTACACTAGGTTGAATTTCCATGACAGAATATCCTTGTCCTTCGATAGCTTTAATGGTAGTATCAACATTTAGATTCTGAAATGTTTCCAACAAGCCAGATGGCCATTTGATCTCTAATGAAGAAATTTCCGTAGCAGCGTTCAACCCAAAATGAACTGCTTGAAGACTTTGGGATAAAAATCCAACCCCTGTATAATGTCTCTTAATCAATCCTTGATTAGTTGTCAGAGTTAATTGTGTTCCAATAGCATCTCTATTGGAGACCGTACCTTGTAACATTACTTTGAACCAATGCAGCTCACTAATCTCTTCATAATTTAGCAATTTGTTTTCATAGAAGTAAGAGGTCCGGTCGGCATTAGTCACATAAATATCTAAATCACCATCATTATCATAATCAAAATCGACAGCCTCGACACTTACGGTCAAATCATTAAAATTGACAATTGCAGACACATTCGAAAACCCTATCCCTCCTTCAACTGCCATATTTTTAAAATAGACATTTCTTTCAGTACTGCGCTCTTGAAACTCAAAGCCATTCACGATGATTAAATCCTCATCCCCATCCAAATCAAAATCTGCAAAACGTGTGCCCCAAGCCCATCCTGTCGCGGGGATATTGTTATTTGCCGATACCTCAAAAAAATGATTGGTGCCGTCATTCTGGAGTAAAGCATTTTCATCAATCCCTGTAATGAATAGATCAAAATGGCCATCGAGATTAAAATCACCTACTGTGATTCCCATGTCATCCAACATGCTATTCAATCCATAATTAGATGCTTGATCTATAAAATTAGTTCCTGACTGATTCACAAATAAATGATTAGGTTTATTATAATCATTAGAGACATACAAGTCCATCCAACCGTCAGAATTGATGTCAAATGGAAGTCCAATATAGCTTGGGTGGTGCTCTGGGGTTGCAATACCTGCGGAAAGAGTCACATTTTGAAAGGTTCCATTTCCGTTATTTAGATACAAAGAATTACTTGGGCATATATCCCAATCATTTACATAGAGATCTAAAAACCCATCATTATTATAATCAAACCATGTTGCTCCCATATTTCGACACTGATTAGTCGTTGAGATGCCAGCAGATTGCGTAACGTCCACGAAGGTTCCGTCACCTTGATTATGGTAAAGCTGTACTTTAAAGGAATGTGTAAAAAAAATATCTGGGAAGCCATCATTATCATAATCACCCCATGAGATTCCATGTTTGAAACCTTTCAATCCATAAAACTCATTAGTATTAGCATTATATGGCAACATGTTTACCAGCCCTGAAGCTGCGGTAACATCCGTAAAGGTACCATTGTTATTATTTCTAAAAAGTCTGCTACGTGAAGCTTCGTTGGTATTGTCATCTTGAGCTAGGGCCACAACGAATAGATCTAAGTCATTATCGCCATCATAATCAGCTACGGCCACGCCATTATTATTTTGAATAGAGGCGAGTCCTGCAATAGTTTCGATACGTTCAAAAGATTGAGACAATACATTTTGTATTATGCCCAAAAGACATAACAATACAGTAAGCGGTAGATTCCTGTATGTTGGTTTTAGACCCACAATAACAATTTTTGATAAATATAGTAATTAATGATTATAAACATACATTGTTAAAAACAATAGAAACAGGATTTAATATAAAGGATTGATTGAATTTTTTATACTTTTATAACATGAAGTATAATCTAATCATACTAAGCATTCTTTTAATTTTTTCGGCATGTAAGATTGAAGAAAGATCAGACGAGGACATTACACCCGTTAATTGGAAAAAAAGAACCACACAAATCAGGCAAACAGATAGTTTGACTGTTGGAAGCAGTTATCTGGCTATCTATTCTGAAATTTATAGTGTAACCGAACATCGAACCATCAATTTAACAGTGACTGTAAGCTTAAGAAATATTAGCTCCACAGACACTATTTTTATAACCAAAAGTGATTATTATAATACTGAAGGAGATCTTATTCGTTCTTACCTTAAAGAACCAATTTACTTAAAACCATTGGAAACCATCGAAATTGTGATCAACGAGAAAGATACTCATGGCGGAAGTGGTGCTAATTTTATTTTTGAATGGGCACATGCTCAAAATAGTCATGAACCCGTATTTGATGCAGTCATGATTTCTACTTCAGGCCAGCAAGGTATTTCTTTTACCACCCAAGGTGTAAAACGTTAAAGGAATTTCTTTCTTCAAAAAAAGAATTTATAAGATAACAACACTGTCAAATTAGAATCTGCTATTTTTAATTAGATTCAAAACAGGGAATCAGAAAAGTCTTATATTAGCCGCACTAAATTGACATCAATGGCCCCATCATTTAGCGGTATTTTAGCCGTTACATTCTTTATATTATTTTTCTCGAATAAATTAGCTGCTCAACCAAAAAAAGGTGAATTTATCTCTGTTTCAATTGGATATGCTATGAGTGCACCTTATGAAAATATTGACCTTTCAGGTTCTGGCTTTTATGCACAAGGGGAATATGTTTTTGGACTGACGAAGTGGTTTGGGGTACGTCCTTATCTAGGTTTTATATCTACATCACCTTCAAAATCAAATACACAAGAAGAGCTTTACGAATTTGAGGTGACATCCAAATCCGTTTTTTTTGGTGGAAAAGCACGTGTAGCCATACCGATTCCTTATGTTGCTCCTTATATAGAATTTGGCCTCGGTGCTTCTATAGGTTCATTTGTAACCTATACTCCTAATACAAACATTGAAAAAAATGGATTATTAATGCATATTCCATTCTCTATAGGTTTGGCATTAGGACGTCATCATGACATCGAAATTGCATTTAACTATTATTTCCACAATTCGGTAGATCAATTTAATGGTGCTGCAACTCTAGGCATGTCTTTTCCGTTAAATAAGTAACGTTCAGTTATTAAGGCGTAGAATTCGAAACCTGTAATAATTTACCATTATAAAATTTATTGCCATTGATTGCAAAGTCACAGATATAGCCAGCCATTTCTAGAGCTGTTGTTGGTGCTTTATATCCTGGGAAGGCTTCTTCGAGCATTTCTGTCTGAACCGCACCAAGCGCCAATACATTGAAGGAAATCCCAGACTCTTTGTACTCTTCCGCTAACAACTCTGTTAAGGTAATCACAGCCGCTTTGCTCGAACTATATGCTGCAAGACCAGGAAACTTTAGACTTCCTTGTACACCTCCCATAGAACTTATAGTCACTACATGACTTCCTTCTTGCATGAAAGGAAGCATCAATCTTGTGAGTTCAGCTACTCCAAAAACATTGGTTTTGTAAACTTCTTCAAAATTGTCCATTTTAGTTTTAGCGAATGGTTTATTGAGTAGTTTACCAGCATTGTTTATTAAAATATCTACATTTTGCCATTCTTGAGAAACAAAATCCTCGACTCTTTTATAAGCTTCTGGATCTCCTAGATCAAATGGAAAAGCTGATATATTTTTTATTTTTAACGATTTAATTGGTATTTCATTTCGAGACAACGCTAGTACTTTATGACCTCGTTTGGTAAATAATTTGACCAATTCAAACCCTATACCTCTACTTGTCCCTGTGATGATGACTTTTTTACTCATTCATTTTAATTTCTTTGGTTTGGGTCTTGCTCATTTTTTCAATCGCAGGAATGAGTTTATTAATTAAACTTGCCATAAACTCATAATCCAACTGATCCGACTCATCATCTACATGATGATAGTATTCATAATTACTTAAGTCACAACTCGAAACGGTTTGACAAGGTAAATTAAATTGCTCATAAAACGGATAATTATCTGATTTCCTAAAGAGATTATATTTTTTTGCAAGGTCTGAAAGGCCAATCAGATTAGAATCGACATATTCATTAAATTTAAATGCCATATTAGACAAATCATAACCACTCAAAAATGCCATAAAATCTCTACCATTCAGAGGAACTCCAATCATTTCAAAATTCACCATTGTATATAAATTTAACTCTTCGGCTTTTAGTTTTGATGCCAAATGTTTAGACCCTAATAATCCAAATTCTTCACCAGAATAAAGAGCGAACATTAGACTCCGTTTATTTGATTTTTTTTCTCCAAAATAACGGGCTAATGCCAATACAGAAGATGTACCAGAAGCATTATCATTAGCTCCATTGGCTATAGAATCAATTTCTGTCAACCTGCCGCCATACATCTTTATTAATTGTCCTTGACCGATATGATCATAATGCGCACCTATTATAATGACTTCATTTTTTAATTTTATATCGTTGCCTTCAATGAATCCAACTATATTATAAGCATCTATATCTCCAGCTTTATAAGTATCTCGAAAGTTTTCAAAATAAGGCTTTAAGTTATAAGATTTAAATTTGTTTTCTATAAATATCGCAGCCTTTTCAATGCCATCAGTTCCTGTTTTTCGACCTCGTAATTCATCGGAAGCGAGGTAATTAACAATTTGTTCAAGTTCAGAGCTTGTCGTAAAATCAGCATTTTTATTTTTTGATATTAAAAGGTTGCTCTGTTCTTTAATATTTTGTTGTGGTGTCTCTACAACTTTAGATTTGCATGCAACAATAAAAAAAAGTGCAAAAATCAAAAGGAAATATTTCATAAATGTAAGTATGAATTTGTTTTTAAAGATAAAAAAACCGCAAGGTTCATACGAGTTTTTATCTATAATTAATCTGCTTCTTACAATTCGCTTTTTTAATTATTGTCATATTAAGTTAAAAATCACTAAATTAGATTATATAAAATCATGTTATGCCAATATATTTAGACCTCCACGAAATGCCTGATGGTGTTACTGCTGAACATGTTGCTGAAATGCATCAAGCTGATTTAAAAATCGAACATAAATTTAATTGTCGTGGATTAACATATTGGTGTGACGAAAAAAGACAAACAGCTTTTTGTTTGATTGAGGCTCCTAATAAACAAGCTCTTAAAGGATTACATGCGCAGGCTCACGGAGATGTTCCACTTCGCATAATTGAGGTCGATGGTGCCATAGTTGAATCGTTTTTAGGAAGAATAGAAGATCCTGAAAAATCACAAAATACAGCGTTAAATATAATAAACGACCCTGCTTTTAGAGTTTTAATGGTCATTGAAACTAGTAATTACTTAGACAGACTTGAAGCTAATCAATTTACTATTTTTACCCAAAAATTCCATAATAGCGTATCGAACCGTTTAGATAAGTTTAATGGTAGCATTGTGAAAAAAAACAACAATAACTATTTAGTCTCTTTTAAATCGGTTACTGACGCAGTTTTATGCGCACAAAAAATTCAATATCAATTCAAATATGTAACTCCTAAATTTAATCCTGCAAGCAGAAAACTAAACATTGCAATAAGTTCAGGTGTTCCTGTAACTGATAAAGAAAACATATTTGAAGATGCTATAACTTTAGCAACTCGCATGTGTGATTTTGTTAAAGATCCATTTGTTATCTCTTCTGAAGTAAACTTGCTTTATGAAAGCGAAAATAGAAATGCTACTATTGATAGAGAATCAGTAAGAATATTAAATGTTTCTGACGAATTATTTCTGACGAAATTGATGAATTTTATTGAAGATAAATGGCATAAATCAGATTTTGATGTCAGCTTTTTTAGTAAAGCTTTAGGCTACAGTAAATCACAGTTAAATAGAAAATTAAAAAACTTAACAGGACTGTCACCAAATAAGTTTTTAAAAGAATTTAGATTACACAAAGGACTGCAGTTATTATATAAGCAAAAAGGAAATATTTCTGAAATTGCCTTTGAAACGGGATTTAATAGTGCCGCTTACTTCTCAAAATGCTTTTTTGATAAATACCACATCCTTCCTTCAAAATATATTCAACAACATGTCGTTTAGATTTCAATTTTTGAAATGACTCAAAATTAGAGGTCTTTGATTTAAAAGTAGCTGTAATTCACCAATACTATGTATAAGTTTGGAGTTAAAACAAAACATACATAATGATGACAAAAACACTTTTTGAACGACTAGGTGGTCATAAAGGTATATCAATGATAGTTGATGATACTGTTGATAATCACATGAATAATCCTCATGTTAATGCAAGGTTTCTTCCTTTAAAAGAAAACCTAGATCAATTAGCGATTATAAAAAACCATACTATTGATTTTTTTAGTGCTGGCAGTGGTGGACCAAATAATTATAAAGGAAAAGATATGGTAACTGCCCATACTGGAATGAATATTAGCCCAGCAGAATATGTGCACGTAATTGATGATATTTTTATGGCTCTAGATAAAAATAATATTGATGAAGACTCTAAAAAAGATGTCTTAGCTATTTTATGGTCATTAAAAGGTATGATGATAGGAAAATAAAATTGTAACCAACTATAAACCAACAAAATGAAAACATTAGTTAAAGATTTAAATCCCGAAATATTAGACGCATTCTATTCTCAATTAAGAGGAAAACTCATCAGACCATCAGATCCTAATTATCATGATACAAGAAAAGTATACAATGCAATGATCGATAAGCATCCCGGATTATTTGTGATGTGTGTTGATGTGGCTGACGTAATAGCTGCCGTAAATTTTGGAAAAGAGCATAATTTATTAATTGCTGTGAGAGGAGGTGGACATAATGGAGGTGGATTAGGTGTGTGTGATAACGGTTTGGTTATAGATTTATCAGGTTTAAAATTTGTTCGTGTAGATACATCAGATAATACCGTTAGAGTTGGAGGAGGGAACCTTTGGGGAGAAGTAGATCATGCCACCCATCCTTTTGGTTTAGCAGTTCCTGCCGGAATCATTTCCACCACAGGTGTTGGTGGTTTAACTTTAGGTGGAGGTGTTGGACATCTCTCTAGAAAATATGGCTTGACAATTGATAATTTATTAGAGGCTGATATGGTGTTAGCAGATGGAAGTTATGTAACTGTCAATAAAGATCAAAATGAAGATTTATTTTGGGCTATTCGAGGCGGAGGTGGCAATTTTGGTATTATTACTTCTTTTAAGTTTCAAGCACATCCCGTAAAAACAGTTATAGGTGGACCAACATTATGGCCTATTGAAAGAACCGAAGAAATCATGAAATGGTACGATACATTTATTAATAATGCTCCCGACGAATTGAATGGTTTTATTGCTACCATGATTATTCCCGGACCACCATTTCCTGATTTTCTGCATGGAAATCAATATTGTGGTATTGTATGGTGTTACACTGGTAGTCAGGAAGAATTCAACAAACTTATAAAACCTGCTATGGATTTAGAACCTGTTTTTGCACATGTGGGTGAAATGCCCTATCCATCGATTCAAACTCTTTTTGACGGATTGTTACCTCCAGGATTACAATGGTATTGGAGAGCTGATTTTTTTAATGAATTAGGTCCAGAAGTACGTAAGCAACATTTAAAATTTGGGTCCATTATCCCAACGCCATTATCACAAATGCATTTATATCCAATTAGTGGAGCAGCAAGTAGAGTCGGAGCAAAAGATACTCCTTGGGCTTTTCGCGATGCTAAATATGCTGGTGTCATCGTTGGTGTGTCTCCAGAACCTAAAGATGCTGATAAAATAACTACTTGGTGCAAAGATTATTGGGAAGCATTGCATCCCTACTCTTCAGGTGGCGCCTATTCTAATTTTATGATGGACGAAGGGCAAGAACGAGTTAAAGCTAGTTACAAAGAAAACTATGAGCGCTTGTCGAAAATAAAAAAGAAATATGACCCAGACAATTTATTTAGAGTTAACCAAAACATTAAACCTTAACATTTTAATCATGACAGCAATCTTTAACCAATTTAAATTAAGAATGGGATTATTAATAATCTTATTTTTATTACCGACATTATTTTGCGCTCAAAACAACGGTGACTTGATGCATGAGCAATCGGAAGTGAAGACAGTAAATAATAAGGACTTAATATGGCATAGCGCACCAGATTTTTTGCCGGGATGTACTTTCACTGTTTTACATGGAGATATGAGTCAACCCAATTTGGACGTCTTTTTTAAAGTTCCTGCAAATACTGAAGTAGCCAATCATTGGCACCATTCACAAGAACGCATGGTACTAATTTCTGGCGAAATGGAAGTTACGTACGAAGGAGAACCCACTCAACTTTTGAAAACAGGGTCTTACGCTTATGGTCCTGCAAAAAAACCGCATTCAGCAAAATGTCTTGACAAGGGACCATGTGTACTATTTATTGCACTCGTAGAGCCATTTGATGTACATCCAGTTGCAACAAAGGATTAAATTTAATTAGTGAATGCATCAAAAACAAAAGAGGCTGTCTGAAAAGTGAAGACAGCCTCTTTAATGAATTATAAACAGTATCTATACCAACATTGTCACAGGATTCTCTATAAAGCCTTTCAACGTTTCGAGGAATTGTGCTCCGGTTGCACCATCTACAGTTCTATGGTCACAAGCTAAAGAAAGCTTTATGGTATTTCCTACCACTATTTGTCCGTTTTTAACCACCGGTTTTTCTACAATGGTACCTACTGAAAGTATCGCTGAATTCGGTTGATTGATAATCGAGGTAAAACTCTCGATACCAAACATCCCAAGATTGGAAACAGTAAACGTACTACCTTCCATTTCTTGTGGTGTTAATTTTTTGTTACGTGCTCTCCCTGCATAATCTTTTACGGCAGCACCAATTTGTGGTAAACTTTGCTCATTGGCAAATTTGACAACTGGGACAACTAATCCGTCTTCAACTGCCACAGCCACACCGATATGAACATGATTGTTCAATCGCATTTTATCAGCAAACCATTGTGAATTCACTTGTGGGTGCTGTTTCAATGCCAAGGCGCAAGCTTTGACAATCATATCGTTATAAGATATTTTTGTGTCTGGAATTGAATTGAATTGCTCTCTAAATGCAATAGCATTTGTCATATCAAACTCAACATTTAAATAGTAATGTGGTGCAGAGAATTTAGAATTGGTCAATGCCTTAGCAATCGCTTTACGCATTTGCGAATTTGGTTTCTCATCAAAATCTTCTTGTCCAGTTGGCACAAATTTACCGGCAGTTGCAACTGAAGCTGCACCTGGAGTGAAGTTTTCGATATCCCGTTTTACAATACGACCTTGTTCACCTGAACCTTTGACTTGAGATAGATTAATTCCTTTTTCATCAGCCATTTTTTTGGCCAATGGTGAAACAAATAAACGTCCACCATCCGAAGTTTGTGTTGTTTCTTGTTTCTTCGATTCAGATGCTTTTGATTCCGTCTTTGTTTCAGAAGAGGGTTTCTCTTCCTTTTTATCTTCTTCTGAAGTGTCTTTTTCAGGTGCTTCTTCTTTTTTAGAAGAACTTTCTCCTGCTTTATAGTTTTTAGCTACATCAGAAACATCTGTTCCTTTTGGTCCGATGATAGCCAGCAGAGCATCCACTTTAGCAGATTCACCTTCTTTTAATCCAATATGCAATAACGTACCGGATTGAAAAGATTCGAATTCCATGGTGGCCTTATCCGTTTCTATTTCTGCAAGTATATCACCTTCTTCAACTTTATCACCTATTTTCTTCAACCAAGTGGCAACAGTTCCTTCTTCCATGGTATCACTTAACCGTGGCATAGTCACTACAGTAACACCTTCAGGCAGTTCTTCTTTAGACGAATCAGATCCTTTAGATTCATTTTCTTCTGAATCAGTGTCTTTTTTATCTTCCTTCTTTTCTGCTTTATCTTCAGAATCTGATTTAGGTTCTTCCTTGTCCTCTTCTTTATCCTTTTCTTTTTTTTCAGAATCTGATTTAGATTCCTCTTTGTCAGATTCCTCTTTGTCTTGTTTTTTATCCTTGGCATCTCCTCCATTTATCAAATCAGAAATATCTTCACCTTCCTCTCCAATAATTGCCAATAGTTCATCAACTTTGGTAGTTTCACCTTCTTGTACTCCAATATGTAACAAAGTCCCTTCATGGAAAGATTCAAACTCCATTGTGGCTTTATCAGTTTCAATCTCTGCAAGAATATCACCTTCCGATATTTTATCTCCAACTTTTTTCAACCAAGTTGCGACAGTCCCTTCTTCCATGGTGTCGCTCAAACGAGGCATATTTATGATTTCTGCCATAGCTTATATTTTGTGCTGTATGAATGGGTAATCTTTTTGATCGTACACAACGTCATACATGACGCTTTTCTCTGGGTATGCTGATTCTTCCGCGAATTTCTCACATTCAGAAACTCTTTCCTTCACACGTTTATCAATTTTTTTGATGTCATCTTCCGAAGCATACTTCTCTTCAATTATAATATTTTTCACTTGCGTGATTGGGTCGATTTTTTGGTATTCACCCACCTCATCTTTTGTTCTATAATGTTGTGCATCACTCATGGAATGGCCTCTATATCGATAGGTCTTCAATTCCAAAAATGTTGGTCCATCACCACGTCTTGCTCTCTGAATAGCTTCATCAAAAGCTTCAGCCACTTTCACTGGATTCATTCCATCAACGGGTCCGCAAGGCATTTCATATCCTAACCCCAACTTCCATATATCGGTATGATTGGCAGTTCTTGCTACAGAAGTTCCCATAGCATAACCATTGTTTTCACAAACGAAAACAACAGGAAGTTTCCAAAGCATTGCCAAATTGAATGTTTCATGCAATGAACCTTGACGAGCAGCACCATCACCAAAACAACACAAAGTTACGGCATCCCTTCCATGGTATTTATCACCAAAAGCTATTCCAGCTCCTAAAGGAATCTGTCCTCCGACAATTCCGTGACCACCATAAAAACGATGTTCTGTTGAGAATATATGCATTGAGCCACCAAGCCCTTGTGAGGTTCCAGTACCTTTGCCATACAATTCTGCCATAACGCGTTTTGGGTCCACACCCATCCCTATGGGTTGAACGTGGTTACGATAGGCAGTAATCATTCTGTCTTTAGTCAAATCCATAGCGTGCAAAGCACCAGCTAAAATGGCCTCTTGGCCATTATACAAGTGAAGAAATCCTCTCACTTTCTGTTGAAAATAAACAGCTGCTAGTTTGTCTTCAAACTTGCGCCAAAACAACATGTCTTCGTACCATTTAAGGTAAACTTCTTTTGTGATTTTTTGCATTAGTGACGTCAATTAAATAGAACGAATAGCAAAAGTAATACTTTAACCACTAATGAAAAAACCGAAAATCGTAAAATTTCTACGAAATCGTTATAGAACAGATTTGTCAAACATTAAAGGCAGAAGGTTTGACAAAGAATTAGATTTAATAACTTTTCCAGTTTGCCCCATAAAAAAGATTTCGATTGGCGCTTCTTGCTTCACTTCATACTCGGCTATAGATTGTCGGCATGCACCACAAGGTGGGATTGGTAAAGCGGTAATATTATGATTCGATCCGGCGACAATCGCCATTCTTAAAATTTTTGAGTTTGGAAATTGAGCTCCAGCGTAAAATATTGCAGTGCGTTCTGCACATAATCCGGAGGGATATGAGGCGTTCTCTTGGTTGCTCCCTGTGATGATTTCGCCATTGTCCATCAAAATGGCCGCACCTACCTGAAAGTTAGAGTATGGGGCATATGCTTTCAAGCGTGCTTCCTTGGCCTTGTCCATTAGTAGTTTGATATCTTTCGGTAATTCGTCAAAATTCTCAAAAACATCAAGAATCGATTCTATTTTTATTGTTTTCATCTGTAATGTAAAGGTTAGATAGAAACTATTTTAGACAAAAAAACTATTGCTTTTATATAAAACAATAGTCTTTTGTATTTAATATTTTAATTGATTCTAGTATTCATCATATTCGCCATCACCAAAATTAAAGGTCAATGAAAAACGAAGTGTGTTTTCCAAAGGACTTTGAACTTTCGACGCAGAGAACAAATAAGATAAATCGATATTAATGGTTGTGTATTTAAACCCAGCTCCTAGTGCAAAAAACTTACGAGCACCTTTATCTTCACTTTCGTTGAAATAACCAGCTCTAAATGCAAAAGAATCCTGGTATTTGTATTCGGCACCTAATGCCCAGGTAAACTCTTTTATTTCTTCACTGAATCCTCCAGGAGCATCTCCGAAAGATTGGAATACACCTTTTACAAAACTGACATCGTTAGATTGCCCTTCCACAATAATTGTTGGTTCATTAGGGTCTTGTTGACCGTTTGGATCTGTATCTCCTTCTTGAACAATATCAACAAAACCTAAAATTGGTGGTGTCGGCACTAATAATTTCGTGACCTCTGCAGTTAAACTCAATGTGTTATAATCGTCAAAGATAAAATCAAAACCGCCACCCAATCTCAAATTGGTAGGCAAGAAATTTTCGCGACCTGCATCGTCATATTTAATGGTTGGCCCTAAATTTTGAATTGCAAATCCAAAACGTGTCCTTCCGTTAAAACTATCATAGGCATTTTCTTCACTTTGGTAGTATCCAGAAATATCTACGGCAACAGAACTAGCGGCTGAAGCATTTGCGTCCACAGCTTGAATTCTTAAATCAGAACGCAAATAACGCAAGCCGACAGCCATTGAAAACTGATCAGCTAATCTTAAGGAATATGAAGCGTCTAGCGTCAGCTCATTTGGTTTTTCTATTAGGGCTTCAGAAAATTCATCTTGCACAATTTCTATTTCTCCCAAACTGAAATATTTAAAACTCACTGCAAAAGCACTACGATCAGATAAACGATTAAAATAAGTAATATTCCCAAGGAAAATATCATTGACTAATTTACTTAGATAAGGTGTGTAACTAACTCCAATACCAGATTTTGCCAATGAAAATGCGTATTTTGACTGATTCCATTGTTGTGAATACGCATCAGCTGATGTAGCCACTCCAATATCTCCCATCCCTGCCGCTCGAGCATCGGAAGCTATCAACAAAAATGGAACTCCCGTGGTTATTACTGATGACTGATTAGGAAAAACAACTGTCTCTTGTGCATTTGAAAAATTATAAGCTGAAAGGGTAATAAGGGCTAAGATGTATTTTTTCATAAAATTATTGTTCTAATTAATGTGAATGAGGCATTAATCGATTAAGCAAATATAAATCTTTATTATAGTATTACAAGTTTTTCAATTTTTTCAACTTGTTTATTGAGTTGGTTTGAGCGTACTTTTAGTTTATAAACATAGACTCCTTTCCCAATTTTATCACCAAAATCATCCCGGCCATCCCATACAATATCTTTTGAGAGCGTGCTGTTTGATTTAATGCCTCCACTAGTTTGACCATTTAGGGTTCTTACCAGCTTGCCAGAGACTGTGAATATCTGTATAGAAACGTCCAAAGGTTCAGAACTATTGTGATTGAACCAAAATTCTGTGTAATTTATAAACGGATTAGGATAATTCAAGACATTATTAATGACCAATTCTTGGTCCTTATCATGAACAACAAACTGAATTTCAGAAATTGATGAATTGTTATACACGTCCCAGGCTTTTAATGTCAGCGTGTGCAGTCCAGGCTCTAAATCTCGGAAAGGATAGGTTACTTTCCCGTTTTGATAATCATCAACATTTGCTTGATAATAATCATTAAGAACAAACGGGTTGGTTTCATCTCCATCGATAACTGCGACAATATCATGACCTATACCACTTGCTGTATTGATACCATTACTGTCTTGAATTTTTGCTAAAAGTGTTGGTGATTCATTTGTAATTCCACCTGTTACAAAATTTTCATCATTCATAAATAGGTTAATCACTGGCCCAATGTTATCTTCCTCTGCATTCTCATTGATACCACCTATCTGTATATCAAAACTGGCACCTGCTTGGTCCTGCAATGGATTATCTGTTTTCGCGTAAAAACTGACCTTTCCACTCCCAATTGGAATTCCAATATCCCTTGGGACCACAAAATCGAATTCAAATAAGCCATTATTAACTGTCGCCTGACCGATAAAAATCTTTTCACCCAATGTTTCAAAATTGAGGATGATTAATTGGTTTCCATTTCGGACGCCATCATTACCTAATGTAGAGCGTTGAATCTCTTTGTCAAAAACCGTAGCTGTTAAGGTGCCATTATAATTTGAAATGACATTTCCCGTTAAATCAACAACTTCTCCAGATAATTTTACACGACTTAATGCTTTTAGAACATCATTATTTTGACCAACTGGCACATCATTGATTTTGGTAAGTCTGATATTAGGTTTTGGGAACGCCAATTTCATCGCAGGATCACCAATAAAAAATACCACTTCCTTTTGAGTTGAAGTCAACGGGTCATTTTTTGCCAATCGCAATGCTTCCGCCATACTCGGATATTCATCAGATCCAAAGGCAAATAGATATTTTTCCAAAACTCTATTAAATCCTACGCCAACTGTTAAAAATATTTCTCTCGTGGTGGTAATCAGTGCCGCAGCACCTCCTTGTTTATTCCAATAAATATACTCACCTGCAGTTGGACGCTGTGGATTATCAAATTTCGTATACTCACATGTCACTGTCACAAAACAATTGAACTTACAGATATTACGTATTTCTTGGGCATCTATTTTGTCAAATATAAATTCTGCTGCAAGACCATCTTCACCTCCATGCCCAAAATAATTAACAACCAATGCACCTACTTCAATGGCATCTTTAATTGCTTTATTAACCTTCGGATAGCGTTCACCACTAGCAGTAGCCTCTTGTTGAAATGCATCTGAATGTATCTTAACAACATTCATAAACGGTTTTTGTTCGGTAACGTCATTACCAATAAAATCTGTTGTATTCTGTAACTGTTGTTCACCTGGCAAATCGACATCATCAGAAATAACCAAGAAATTATTTCTCCAACTTCCATAAGAGCCTGCTTGATAGTAAAGTTCAATTTTATCAATTAGATCTTTGGCACGTTGGGGTGAATCGGCAAGAATTCTACCAACTGCAATATCCAGTTTATCAGCATTTGTCATATTTCCTTCATTTTCATCCATATTGCCATAAAAGTCATCTGAAATGTAGGAACTTGTCAAACTAAAACTGTTATAGCTATACCAAGAAGGAATAATATTCGTGTTATTTGATATTCTGTTTTTGTAATCATAAGAAGCATCTCCAAAAAGACATAGATATTTTAATCGCTGATCTTCCGAACTTGCATTGAGATAAACATATCTAACAAAATTTCGAATGGCTCCTACGTCTTGTTGACCGGAACTAAATTCGTTATAAATTTCTTTAAGCGTAACGACTTTGACATTAAGTCCATATTGAGTCCTATTGATTTGTGCCAAACGCTCGGCTTGTGTGACATAATTATTGGACGCTACAATAATATAGTCAATATCTTCAAACTGACCTTGCTCATTGTTAAAGATAGTCCCTTTAAGATTTTGATTGCTAACACCTACATTATTATCTCTTAATGGTTGATAATAATTTGATGGTGTCATTGCTATATAGTTCTTTAAGCTTCCCGCTTGAGCTTTAAAACTAAAAGTTGATGCATTATCTCCATTTAAAACATTTGTGACATCATATTTATTAGTAATGTCCCAAATCTCTGATACTGAAGCTGTATTAGCTATCGTATATTGAACAACTCCAGAAGCCGTTGCAACTGAGTTATTCTTAAATAAAAATTGAGTGCCTTCAAATTTTAATGCCCTCGTAGCTTCAATAGACACATAATCTAAATATGCCAACGATGAGGGGTTTCCGTTATTGTTATATACCAAAGTAACTGTCGGTTCTGGCCCTGATAATGATACATCACCACTATAAGAATTGCCAGTTGCTAACGAGGTACCTGCAAATAAATTTAAAGTAAGATTCGAAATTATGGAGCCATTTAGTTTTACATCCATAGATGTTTGTACTTCTGCTGTGGCTGCTACATAAACTTTTAATTTTGCAGGTTCCGAAGTAATTAGATTAGGAAAATTGAAAGTGAACATCTTTTCATTTTCGATGTTAAATCGATCTCCAAACCAACGTCTACCGATTTTGGCAATGTTAAAATCGTCAATTTCATGAAATTGATAATCTTGGAATGTATCAATCGTAAAATCAGGATTTTCTGATGGTTGAGCTATAGGCTGTATGCGTTTTCCATTTCCCGAACTTATATTTATATAATAATAAGATTTGTCCGTATATGGATTTAAATGGGTATTTATTTGAGAATCAACAATATTTCCTTTTGGACCTTCCCCATAAAATAATATATAGTCCTCATTATTGAACACTCCATCCTCTTCCCCTACAAATTTCACTGCGTTTTCAGTTAAATCATAAGGATATGGTGTTGAATTTAAAAATGGCAACATTGCTCCTCCATTACCATATACTTTTATTGTACGAGGATCTACATTTGTATTTGCACCTAATTGATTTAAAAAATCCCGAGTAATCTTGAACACACCTGACTTGTCCACATAAAACCGATACCACTGACCAGAACTTAAGACTGAATTTACTATACCTATCGGTGCAGCAGCATTATTATTTCTGTTAGCTGAGGTGTTATAGTTAACTGTAAAAGACGTTATCTTTTTGTAAATGCCGTTATCGTTAATAATTGGTGTTATTTGCAGGTAGGTACTTCTTTTATTTCTAGCAGTTGTGTTGCGAAGTGATAATTTTGGTGCTCTTGGAATAGGGTAAAGAGGCAAATCTTTTAATTCGGCACTTGAAATCGTAGCATAAATAACATTACTCAAAACCGCCGAAGACTCATTGACCGGCAAATTTGTTTCCATTTCTGTAAAATAAATAAGTCCAGTGTCGTCATTAAAACTCAAATGGTCTTGATCAAACGCCGGAATTTCAAAACGAGAAAAACTTGTTTGAAATATTCTGCTGCCCTCCCAGACAATATCGATAGTTTTTTGCTGGGAAAATAAAATCGATTGGCTGAATATAAAAATTAAGAGTAAGAATTTTTTCATTTATTCCAATTCGTTGGTTTGATTTGTGATGAACGACGTCAAAAATAAACCTTTTTATGTAGAAATATTTTATAATCTTTCACACCATAATAGTAACGTAAACAATAATGGGTTATTATTATAGTCCAATTTTTTATTCAAAATTACAACAATAAATAAAAATTTAACTCGTTATTGAAAAACAAAATACATCGGTAAAATGGACAAAAATCCGACGTTATGTTGAAAAAAAAGGATGAAATGCAGCTTTTTTTCAATCTATTTCAAAAAAAATGTTGTTAATATTCCTATAATTACTATATTGCGTCACTAAATTAATTAGCTTACTTAAAAGTATGGATATGAAAAACGTCTTAAATCTAAGGATACTATTAGCCCTAATGCTATCTTTAACTATGATTGGCTGTAAGAGATCTTCGTCATCAAATGAATCTAGAGCAACTGGATGGAACATTAATGACAAAAAAGGAGGCTTTCAATACAATAACAAATACCAAGGTCAAGAAGCTAGCCCTGGATTGGTATTCGTTGAAGGTGGTACCTTTACAATGGGTAAAGTACAGGATGACCCAATGCATGATTGGAATAACACTCCAAATCAACAACACGTTCAGTCCTTTTACATGGATGAAACGGAAGTTACGAATAAAATGTATTTAGAATATTTGGATTATTTAAAAAGAACTTATCCTCCAGATGATCCTAGCTACAGATTAATTTATGAAGGTGCTTTACCTGACACACTTGTTTGGAGAAACCGTTTAGGCTACAGCGAGATGATGACAGAAAATTATTTGCGCCACCCAGGATATGGAGAATACCCTGTGGTTGGAGTAACGTGGATACAAGCGGTGGAATTTGCAAACTGGAGAACTGACAGAGTAAATGAGATGAATTTGGCTGAAGCAGGCTATCTTGAAAGAGATGTAATGTATAGTGATCAAATTTCAGCTGATTCCAACTTTAACACCGATACTTATATTAACGCGCCTACCGAAACATATGGAGGTAATTCTGAATTATTAGAAGGTGGTAGAAGAAAACCACAAACCAATGCCGCCGGTGAGCCTTTAAACGTATATGCCACTAGAGAAACTGGTATTATTTCACCGAAATACCGTTTACCTTCAGAGGTTGAATGGGAATATGCTGCGCTTGGCTTAAGTGAATTGAGAAGTTACAATGCCATTAGAGGTCGTAAAAAATACCCTTGGAGTGGACAATACACCCGTTCTGGTGCGAGAAAAACCAAAGGTGACCAATTGGCAAACTTTAAACAAGGTAAAGGTGATTATGGCGGAATTGCAGGATGGTCAGATGATGGTGCAGATATCACCAATGCTGTTATGTCTTATGAACCAAACGATTTTGGATTATATGATATGGCTGGAAACGTTGCAGAATGGGTTGCGGATGTTTACAGACCTATAATTGATGATGAGTTTAGTGATTTCAACTATTATCGTGGTAACGTTTACACTAAAAATGCCATTAATGAAGACGGTACTGTAAAAGTTGTGACTTCAGCAGATATCGTTTATGACACTTTGAGCAATGGTAAAATAGTTGCCAGAAACTTGCCAGGTGAAATTCTTCAGGTTCCGATTGATGAAAATGAAACCTATCAAAGAACTAATTTTGATAAGAGTGACAACAGGAACTTTAGAGATGGTGATAAGAGATCATCCAGACAGTACAGTAATAGTTTCAGCGAAGATGATGAAAACAAAGTTTCTGAAACCAGCAAAATGTACAATTCGCCTCAGAATAAAATAACAACGGATTCTAGCGGTAATATGATCAAACAGTATGACAAGTCTAACGACAGAACATCATTGATCAATGATAATGTTAGAGTTTACAAAGGTGGCTCTTGGAAAGATAGAGCTTACTGGATTGACCCAGCTCAACGTCGCTATTTCCCTCAAGATATGGCAACTGACTATATCGGATTTAGATGTGCGATGTCTAGAGTAGGATCAAAATCTGAAACAAAGAATAAATCAAGAAATTAATTGTATTAATTTTAAACTAATATTAAAAGTCCTGACCATTTGCGTCGGGACTTTTTTATTACTTTTATTTTATGAATATAGAAACTATTTACAACTATTTTCTTCAGTGCCATTCAGTATGCACCGATACAAGAAAAATTAAACCAGATTGTATCTTTTTTGCACTTAAAGGTGATAATTTCGATGGTAATTCATTTGCGCAACAGGCACTTGAAAAGGGTGCAAAGTACGCTATAGTCGAAGAAAAGAACTATGAGAATGAACGATGCATTTTGGTGAAGGATGTCCTACAAACATTACAGCAACTTGCCACACATCATAGAAAACAATTGAATAAACCTGTCATCGCTCTTACAGGTAGTAACGGAAAAACAACTACCAAAGAATTAATTAACGCGGTACTATCAAAAAAGTTTAAAACAACGGCCACTACAGGAAACCTGAACAATCATATTGGAGTCCCATTAACATTGCTAAAAATGACCGATAAGACCGATATGGCAATTGTTGAGATGGGAGCAAATCATCGGAAGGAGATTGAATTTCTATCCAATATTGCTTTACCTGATTATGGCCTTATTACGAACTTTGGCAAAGCTCATATTGAAGGTTTCGGCAGTGTAGAAGGGGTCATTAAAGCAAAGTCTGAATTGTATGATTATTTAAAAG
Source organism: Flavobacteriaceae bacterium (assembly GCA_024635765.1). Classification (GTDB taxonomy): domain Bacteria; phylum Bacteroidota; class Bacteroidia; order Flavobacteriales; family Flavobacteriaceae; genus JBPOFM01. The sequence continues at coordinate 51,674 of JAGXIE010000048.1, forward strand.
CAAATGACAAATTAATTTTTGTTAATGAAAATGACCCAATCCAGTTAAAACAGATTGGGAATTATGGAAACATCTATAAATTTGGATCGAGTAATTCAACTGATTCAAAAATCGAAATTGAAAGTTCGCAACCCTATTTGACTTTAAAATATAAAGGGAATAAAATTAAGAGTCATCTGACTGGTGCCTATAATTTTGGAAATCTTGCGGTGGCCATCGCTTTAGGTAATTATTTTGAAGTCGAACTAAATCAAATTATTTCTGCAATCGAAAATTATTTTCCATCGAATAACCGATCACAAATCATTGAAAAAGGCAGCAATACTGTTATTATGGATGCCTATAATGCCAATCCAACGAGTATGCAGGCTGCTCTTGAAAACTTTAAACAATTAAACGAGAAAAATAAAGCTATCTTTTTAGGTGACATGTTTGAATTAGGCAATTCTGCCGAAATCGAACATCAACAGATTGTCAATTTTCTTAAAGAAAATATGCCTGGAGAAATATCCCTTATTGGTAAAAATTTCTTTAAAACTGATACCAACGATTCAGACATTCAAAAATTTGAAACCTTCGAAGATTTAAAACACCAACTGCAACAACAGCAATTAGAAAATAAATACATTCTCATCAAAGGGTCGCGAGGAATGGCCCTCGAACGTATTTTAGAACTTCTATAAAGTAAAAAAATCCATTCGTAACGAATGGATTTTTTTGTGGTCCATACTGGATTCGAACCAGTGACTTCCACGTTGTCGACGTGACACTCTGAACCAACTGAGTTAATGGACCTTATAATTATCAAAAAAGTTCACACAAATGTATGAACTTTTTCTTTAATTGTGGGCGATGAGGGGTTCGAACCCCCGACCCCCTCGGTGTAAACGAGGTGCTCTGAACCAGCTGAGCTAATCGCCCTTCGTTATCGGACTGCAAATATAAATTAGTTTTTCATATCGCAAAAGGTTTTTTGAAAAAAAATTAAATAATTTCAGCAACGACAAAAGTACTCCCTCCTACATAAATTAAATCATTATTTGTCGCATGCAATTTGGCTGAATTTAAAGCATTCTCAACACTCGAGTATGATTTTCCATTGAATCCTTTAAGCATGAATAGATGACAAAGTTTGTCTGCATCATACCCTCTAGGAATATTCGGTTTGCAGAAATAATAGAGAGCATTTTTAGGCAAAAGTGATAATATGGAATCGACATCTTTGTCATTTACCACTCCAAAAACCATATGTAATTGATCATAGGCTTCATCTTTGAGTTGGTTCATTGCATATGTCAACCCTTCCTTGTTATGAGCTGTATCACAAATAATTTTTGGTTGTTCTTGAAGAAGTTGCCAACGTCCTTTTAAGCCAGTGTTTTCAACAACTTTAAGCAATCCATTCTTTATGTGCGCTTCTGAAATATTAAAGCCTTTTTCATTGATAATCTTCAGTGTTTGAAGTACTGTCACTATGTTTTTTTGCTGATAATATCCTTTTAAATCGCTTTCGTAATTTTCCGAAATCTGTTCGTCCGCAAAATAAATTTTAGAATCATTACTTTTTGCTTTAGTCATAAAAACAGGCTTTGTTTCTAATTGTGATTCTCCAATTACCACAGGAATATGTGGTTTAATAATCCCAGCTTTTTCTGCAGCAATCGCTTCCAACGTAGTGCCTAAAAATTGAGTGTGATCCAGACCTATATTCGTAATTACAGAAACTTCTGGAGTAATAATATTTGTCGAATCCAATCGCCCACCCATACCGACTTCAACAATTCCAATATCGATATGCTCTTTCGAAAAATAATCAAATGCCATTCCTACAGTCATTTCAAAGAAAGACAGGGAATGAGTTTCAAAAAAAAGTCTGTGATCAGTAATAAAATCAACGACAAATGTCTCGGTAATTTCATTTCCATTGATTTTGATGCGTTCTCTGAAATCTTTAAGGTGTGGCGAAGTGTACAGCCCCACTTTGTATCCAGCTTCCTGTAAAATTGATGCCAGCATATGGCTTGTGGAACCTTTACCATTCGTCCCGGCAACATGGATACTCTTGAATTTGTTTTCGGGGTGATGTAGATATGCAGCGAGTTCTAAAGTATTGTCGAGATTAGCTTTATATGCAGTTTTACCTTGGTTTTGATACATTGGTAACTGCTGAAACATCCAGTTGACTGTATCTTGATAGGTCATTTATTGCGTTAGTGTGAAGTTCACTTTCACCCATCCTGTTTGCTCCGATGGCGCTTTTGGGTCGGGTGGCCACTTATATGTAAAAGCCGTCTTTTCAGCAGCTTCAAAAAGACAACTTGTCCCTGTCGTTCCTTTCTGACCTGGATAAGCTCTTATCACGTTACCATTTCTGTTCACGATTATTTTAACCACTACAAGCCCTTCCTCATTACAGTTTGGTTTCACTTGACCACCTTCCGCCTTACCTCTTCCCGAAAGCCCATAAACTGTTCCACCACTTCCAGTTCCAGGTTGACCAAAATAGCTAGGCGCATACGGATCGCCGTCCAGTTGGCCCTTGTCGCCAGGTTTACCGTCATTTCCTTCGCCTCCAGTAGTTTTTCCGTCTGACTTGCTGACTCCACCTATCATTGCATCGATTTTAGCCTTTGTATCGGTTTCCTCTTGTCGCTTTTTTGCTTCTGCAGCCTCTTTGGCTTGCTGAATGCGTTCAGCTTCAACTTTAGCC
>JAGXIE010000049.1 GCA_024635765.1 Flavobacteriaceae bacterium
ATACTTAACTTTCTGAAGACTGAAGCTTCTTGAGCCAAATAGCCAATTCCGTTTTGAGCACGTTTGTACATGGGATATTTGGTGATCTCTTTACCTTCCAGAAAAATATTACCACCATTAGGCTTAATGAGTCCCACAATCATATAAAACGAGGTGGTTTTTCCAGCACCATTAGGTCCTAAAAGTCCAACAATCTCTCCTTGGTTCACTTCAAGAGACACACCTTTGACCACTTGTCGCCCACCATAGGACTTCATTAAATTTTCTGCTCTTAACTTCATAAGTTAGTTACTGAACGCTAAAAATAGTAAAATCGTACGGACTACTATGATAACGACTTTAATTTATTAAAAGTTTAACTCTGGTTTTCCAAAGCCTCCCAAAACTCATAGGCACGGCGTAAATGAGGGATGACAATAGTGCCACCTACCAAGGTTGCAATACCAAGGGCTTCGCCAATTTCTTCTTTAGAAATACCTTCATTATAACTCGTTTCCAAATGATATTTGATGCAATCATCGCAGCGCAAAACAGTGGAAGCCACTAAACCCAAAAGTTCTTTTGTTTTCACGTCTAGCGCACCTTCCGCATAGGCATTCGTATCTAAATTAAAGATGCGTTTGATGATTTTATTGTTATCAGCCATGATTTTATCATTCATCTTGGCACGATAGTCGTTGAATTCTTTTACGATATCAGACATGTTTTTTCGCTTTTCGTTTTTGATTTCTGACCACAATAGCAGAAATATAAATACTTACTTGATATAAAATTAAAATCGGAATAGCCACAATCACCTGACTTGCAACATCGGGTGGTGTAATAATAGCAGAGATTATCAAGACAATGACCAAGGCATACTTTCGATATTTTCTCAAAAATTGCGGGGTCACCAATCCGACTTTCGTCAAAAAATACATAATGATAGGTAATTCAAAAACGAATCCAGCTGCTAGAGATGACGATCTCACGAGAGAAATATAAGAGCCTAAATCAATCTCATTTGTAATTTCAGAACTGACACTATAGGTCCCTAAAAAGTTGATGGACAGAGGTGTAATCACATAATAACCAAATAAAACACCTAAAAAGAACAGCAGGGAGGTTATTAAAATAAACCCTCTAGAATGTTTCCGTTCGTTGGGATGCAATCCAGGGCTAATAAAGCTCCAGAGTTGATATATTATATATGGAAAGGCAATAATCAATCCAGCATAGATGGCCGTCCATATATCCGCAGAAAATTGTCCGCCCATGGTTCTATTTTGAATGGTGAATGGGAAGGATTCTGCGCAGAAGGTACTATCAAAATTGAAGAATTGAGATATTTTGCACAAATACTTATAGGTCGGAAAGTCCATGTTTTTTGGTCCGAATATTATCGTGTCAAAAATGAATCGAGAAAATACGAATGCCACGGATCCAGCAATTAGGATTGCCAAGGTACACCGTATCAAATGCCAACGCAAATCCTCAATATGGTCTAAAAAAGACATCTCGTTTATATTCTTTTTAGCCATTAGATGATGCCTTCTTTAATTAAATCGTGAAGATGTACCACACCAGCATATTTACCGTTTTCTTCCACCAACAATTGTGAGATTTCATTGGTTTCCATTACTTCCATCGCGTCAATGGCCATTGCATTACTATCGATGCGTTTTGGATTGGAACTCATGATATCTTGAGCAGTCAAGTTTATAAAGGACTCGTTTTTAGTCAACATTCGTCTTAAATCACCATCGGTAATAATTCCAACGATCTTATTGTTTTCCACAACTGCGGTAACACCGAGCATTTTTTCGGAGATTTCTACAATGACCTGTCGGACATTGGTGTCGCGTTGTACTTGTGGTTTTTCATTCACCGACGATAAGTCATTCACTCGCAGATACAAGCGTTTTCCCAAAGCACCTCCGGGATGATATTTGGCAAAATCCCTACTCGAAAAGCCTCTCAATTCCAATAAGCAAATGGCAAGAGCATCACCCATCACCAATTGCGCCGTCGTGCTTGTTGTTGGTGCTAAATTGTGCGGACAGGCTTCCTGTTCTACATACGCATTCAATACATAGTCTGCTTGTTGGCCCAAAAAGGATTTTGAATTGCCCGTGAGGGCGATCATTTTATTTTTTGCATTCTTTATCAGTGGCACCAATACCTTAATTTCCGGAGTGTTTCCACTTTTTGAAATGCAAATCACGATATCGTCTTGTAGCATCAACCCAAGATCCCCATGAATGGCATCTGCTGCATGCATAAATACTGCAGGCGTCCCAGTAGAATTTAAAGTTGCTACTATTTTATTTGCAATAATGGCACTTTTTCCAATTCCTGTAATAATTACACGTCCTTTGGAGTTATATATAAGGTCTACCGCATTGGCAAAATCATCGTCGAGTAAAGTAGTTAAATGGGCAATCGCTTGGCTTTCTAACTCAATGGTTTTTTTTGCCGTATTGAGGATAGAATTTTTATTATTCAAAATTTATAATTTTTGGGTTTGATGCGTATAAAGAATTTTAGTATCTTTAAACTTAATGCAAATGTATATAAAATACCAATAGGGATTAATGAGTAAAAAAGAAATTGACTTACATGAAGCGCTAAAAAAATATTTTGGTTTTTCCAAATTCAAGGGTCTTCAGGAACAGGTCATAAAAAGTATTGTAGCAGGACATAATACATTCGTCATTATGCCCACTGGAGGCGGAAAATCATTATGTTATCAATTACCAGCTTTAATAAAAGAAGGAACGGCAATTATCGTATCGCCATTGATTGCACTGATGAAAAATCAAGTGGATGCCATAAGAGCAGTGTCGCAGCATGAAGGTGTAGCTCACGTATTGAATTCTTCATTGAGCAAAACAGAAATAAAACAGGTTAAAGAAGATATTTCGAGTGGTATTACAAAATTACTTTATGTCGCACCAGAATCGTTGACCAAAGTAGAGTATGTTGACTTTTTAAAGGCAGAGACCGTTTCTTTTATGGCCGTCGATGAAGCACACTGTATCAGCGAATGGGGTCATGATTTTAGACCGGAATACAGAAATCTCAAGCAAATCATTGAACGTATCGGTGACAATATTCCGATTATTGGATTGACCGCTACGGCGACACCAAAAGTTCAGGAGGATATTTTAAAGAGCCTTAGTATTACCGATGCCAATACCTTCAAGGCCTCGTTTAACCGACCAAATCTGTACTATGAAGTGCGACCTAAAACAAAAAATGTCGATAGCGATATCATCCGTTTTGTAAAGCAAAACGAAGGCAAATCTGGCATCATTTATTGTTTGAGTAGAAAACGAGTAGAGGAATTGGCACAAGTACTTCAGGTCAACGGAATTAAAGCTGTTCCTTATCATGCCGGTTTGGATCCCAAGACACGTGTCAAACATCAAGACATGTTTCTTATGGAAGATACCGATGTGGTGGTTGCTACCATTGCCTTCGGAATGGGGATCGATAAACCCGATGTGCGTTTTGTGATTCATCACGATATGCCAAAAAGTATCGAAAGTTACTATCAAGAGACAGGCAGGGCAGGACGTGATGGAGGAGAAGGGCATTGCCTAGCGTTTTATGCTTATAAAGACATTGAAAAACTTGAAAAATTCATGTCTGGTAAACCTGTTGCCGAACAGGAAATCGGTCAGGCATTATTGCAGGAAGTCGTTGCATTTGCTGAAAGTTCTGTGTCTCGGCGTAAATTCATCTTGCACTATTTTGGAGAAGAATTTGACAACGAGACAGGAGAAGGAGGCGACATGGATGATAACATACGACATCCAAAGAAACAAAATGAAGCCCAAGACGATGTGGTTACTTTATTAACGACAGTTGACAAAACGAACGAAAAATATAAGTCTAAAGATTTGGTGCAAGTGCTCATCGGAAAATCGAATGCACTGATCTCTTCACATAGAACCGATGCTCTAGACTTTTTTGGTATTGGAGACGCTAAAGATAAGCGTTATTGGATGGCTTTGATACGCCAAGTATTGGTTGCTGGTCTTTTGAAAAAAGACATCGAAACATATGGTGTTTTGCGGTTATCAGAAAAAGGACGCAACTATATGACCTCTCCATATTCCTTTATGATGACAGAAGATCATGTATTTGATATCGGTAGTGATGATGGCATTATAACAGCCTCCAAAGGCGAAGGAGGCGTTGCAGATGAACGATTGATGCGTATGCTTAAAGATTTACGTAAAAGCAATGCCAAAAAATTGGCGGTCCCACCTTTTGTGATTTTTCAAGATCCTTCATTAGAAGATATGGCCCTTAAATACCCAATAACACTTGATGAATTGAGCAATGTGCATGGCGTTGGGGATGGGAAAGCAAAAAAATATGGTAAGGATTTCGTGGAACTTATTGCACGTTATGTGGAGGAGAATGACATTGATCGACCAGACGATTTCGTGGTAAAAACGACAGGGTCCAATTCGTCTTTGAAGTTATATATTATTCAAAATGTGGATCGTAAGTTGCCGTTGGATGACATTGCTAGAGCAAAAGGCATGAAAATGAAGGAATTCATTAAAGAACTAGAAGCCATTGTATTTTCAGGAACTAAATTAAACATCAATTATTGGATTGATGATATTTTAGATGAAGACCAACAAGAAGAAATTCACGACTATTTCATGGACTCTAAGACGGATAAAATCGATGAGGCTATCAAAGAGTTTGATGGTGATTATGATGACGAGGAATTACGCTTATATCGTATTAAGTTTATAAGTGAGGTGGCGAATTAGGTGTTGGTTGATGGTTGATGGTTGATGGTTGATGGTTGATGGTTGATGGTTGATGGTTGATGGTTGACGGTTGATGGTTGACGGTTTATGGTTGATGGTTGATGGTTGATGGTTGATGGTTGATGGTTTATGGTTTATGGTTGACGGTTTATGGTTTTCAGTTTTCAGTCGCAGTTTTCAGTGAGCAGTTTTCAGTTCTGCTTAAAAAAGAGTTAAATCAAGATGTGCAATTTTGTGTCTCTTTTGCTTGTTTCCGTGAACTGGTTTTCAGTTTTCAGTCACAGTTTTCAGTGTAGTTTTAAAAAAGTTAGATAAGGATGTGCAATTTTTTGTTTTTTTATTTGTTTTCTTGAACTGGTTTTTTTTAATTCTAACAACTAACAACTAACAACTAACAACTAACAACTAACAACTAACAACTAACAACTAACAACTAACAACTCACTCTTCTTCATCCTTAAGAATCTCAATAATTTTGAATAGCACATGTTCTTTTTTAGCGGAGAGTTCTAAAGATTGAATATTGGATTTGGTAATTTTAGGAAGGTCCTGTTCGGTTATTTCAAAATCTATTTTTGTAATGCTTCGATTGGACACATTTGAAACATCAGATTCCAATTCAACCATATCGGAATTCAAATTCAATTCAAAATCGATGCCATTGATCTTTAATTTTGCGCCTTTAAAGGTTTTGATATGAAATGTGCCAACAATCACTGTTTGAAATAGATGGTAACCCGCAATTTCTCCTAGTCCGGCATACATGACGTTCGACTCTGAAATGGCGAAAGGCTCATTTTCAATCTCATTAATGATCTTCTCAAGATACGAGGGATCAACCTCTGTTTTGTTCTCTTGTTTATTGCCAAACGAAGATTTCAGTTTACTAAAGATGCCCATAAAATTGAATTTTTGTAAAACTAATAGTATAAATCCCAAATTCCAAATCTGTCACACTGCGTCTTTTGGCTACGATCAAGATAGGCTGCTTCGGAGTGGCAATTTTGAAATCAGTTTCATCCTTTTTGCTTCAAGCTTCTCACTTCCAGCTTTCTTTCCTATCTTTGCAACTTCATTTAAAAAATAAAAACATGCAAGACGGATTATATGCCAAATTCAACACCTCAAGAGGTGAGATATTAGTCAATTTAGAATACAAAAGAACGCCAGGAACTGTTGGTAATTTTGTGGCTTTGGCCGAAGGGAATCTAGAAAATTCAGTAAAACCCCAGGGCACGCCATTTTATGACGGTTTGAAATTTCATAGAGTCATTCCAGATTTCATGATTCAAGGTGGATGTCCACAAGGAACAGGAACAGGAGATCCTGGTTATAAGTTTGATGATGAATTTCATCAAGATTTAAGACATGATGCACCAGGTGTTTTGTCCATGGCCAATTCCGGTCCGGGCAGTAATGGAAGTCAATTTTTTATCACGCATATCGCAACTCCATGGTTAGATGACAAGCACACTGTTTTTGGAAATGTTGTTGAAGGTCAGGATGTGGTTGACGCTATCAAGCAAGGCGATTTAATTGAAAAGGTTGAAATCATCAGACAAGGAACAGACGCAGAAGATTTTAATGCTGTGGAAGCTTTTAGGACCTTTGAGGGCTCCCGTGAAAAACGAATTGCTGAAGAGCGTGCAACAAAAGAAGGTGAATTGGAGTCTTTAGCGGCTGGTTTTGAAACAACAGATAGCGGATTGCGTTATCAAATCATTCAAAAAGGGACTGGTAAAAAAGCAGAAAAAGGAGACAAGGTTTCTGTGCATTATAAAGGTCAATTGGCTGATGGAACTGTTTTTGATTCGTCATACAAACGCAATCAACCTCTTGATTTTAAAGTAGGAGTGGGGCAAGTGATTCCAGGTTGGGATGAAGGGATTTGCTTATTGAATGTAGGAGACAAAGCCCGTCTGGTCATTCCAAGTGATTTGGGTTATGGATCAGCAGGTGCTGGAGGTGTTATTCCACCAAACGCCACGTTGGTCTTTGACGTTGAGTTGGTGGGTGTTAAATAAGTCAGATTTTATATCCAGAATTGGTAACATCATACCTAAAAAAGCGTCTCATTTATATGAGACTTTTTTTTTCGTTATATTTCCTTATCAAAATCAATCAAATCACCATGAAAACTTTACTGACATCTTTTTTACTTTTAATTCTTATTTCAAGTTGCTCAAAAAACATAACATACACGCCTGAACATATGGAGCAAACTTCGGGGCGCTATCTATTTAATCAAGATGAAGTCATTGAAGTATTTTATGATTCTAATGACTTATATATTAAATGGAAATCTGGAAAAATGAAACCCGTTGTCCTCGATGAAAACACGTTTTTTGTTCCTGATATGTATCAAAAATTACGCTTTGTAAAGCATCCTGATAGTAAAGAACGCTATTTGGGAATTGTCTCTGAAGATGATGAAAGTAAAGTTGAGTATGCTTATTTGAAAGTCGCCGACACTTTTAAAACACCTAGAATGTACTTACGAGATAAGGACTATGAAAAAGCAGCAGCTAGTTATATTGCCCTTCAAGAGCAAGATTCTACTCAAACGGTTATTGAAGAAAGTGAAGTCAACAGAATCGGTTATAACTTATTGCGCGATAAAGATTATGACAATGCCATTACTATTTTGAAACTGAATGTTGCGCTTTATCCAGAAAGTGATAATGTGTATGACAGTTTAGGAGACGCCTATTTAAGAAAAGGAGATAGTTTGCAAGCCTATCATAATTATAACAAAGCGCTAGAACTGAACTCTGGAAATAAGCGTGCGAAGGAGTTTGTGAAGTCGTATAAAAAAGATTAAAGTTACTCGTATAGCGACTATAATTGCGTTATCATATTATATATTAGATTTATAAAAAATAAAACCTGGTAAGTTTAGCTTACCAGGTTTTTATTATTAATGAAGTTAAAAATTATTCTGAAGGACATTCAAACTTAATACTTGGGTTTTCACCTTTTTTGGAAACCCCATTCACTTTGAAGTCAGTGAAAATGTTCGCAAATCCTCCGTTATTTTGATCGCAATCAGCTTCAAAGTCAAGAGTAAATGTTATTGCTGTACAAGCTTCAATAGTCCCAGTCCAAGTTAGCACAGTAGGAGACCCATTGCCATTCCCAGGATTTACAGTATAGGTTTTGCCATCTAAAGCTACAAAACTAACTATATGAGGAGACGTGAATTTAATTTCGGCCGAATCTAAATCTTCTGCACTTATGTAAGTAAAGGTATAGCTGCCATCTAGATTGTCTTCATAACTAAAACTTTCATCGCAGATATCATCACATATTCCTATAAGAGCATAACTTCCACTGAACTCAATCGGATTTGATAAACCTTCCTGTAAAATACTAAAAGGGATTTCATCACAAGCTTGCCAATCAGCCGGCAAGTCGATCATATGGCTTACAGTGCTTCCTGAAACAACATCTTCAACACTAACAACATTGCCATTGATGTTCATGGTAATATCGGCCTGAGCACCTGAAGAGCCACTAGTAATTGTATAGGATACATTCAACACAAATTGAGTCGCTGTATTGTAAGCCTTATAGCTTACTAACTTTGAATTAGGTCCTGCTGAACCCGTATCTGAACCAGCGACTGCATAATAGGTTTCACTTCCTTCTTCGATACAAACTGATGCACAGTCTGTATAATCTTCCAATACAAGGTTTGGATTTACTACAGAGAGAGCGATACTTTTTTGTGATATTTTTCCAAGGAAATTTTCACTTTCTTGAGGTTCTACTAAATCTTCATTTTGACAAGAAAAAATCATTGTTGATAAAATCATACAATGCATAAATAAGCGAATGATTTGAGGTATTTTTTTCATATTAGTTCATTTTAAATTTGCTATAAAACACCATTGTTTCATAGATTTGAGGAGGTAAATGAATTGAAGAAAATGAACATCCATAAATAAATTTGTTGAAATACCTTAAAATTTAGTTGATTAGAAAAAATAATCCAAAAGTAACGATGAATTACCTCTATTTATAAAAATTGTTAGGCTTAGCTGATCATTTTAATTTAGATAAGGGGTCCATTTAGAAGGTTATTTACAAATATATGCGTAAGAAACAATTTGATAATGCATTGCTATTTTTAAGATTAATATTGCGCTATTCCCCAACAGTGATATTTTATATGACAGTTTGGTAGTTGCCTATTTAAGAAAAGCTGATAGTTTGAAAGCATTTAACAGTTTAGAGAAAATCTCTTAAATTGAACTCCAAAATAAGCGTGCGAAGTAGTTTGTAAAAGCTTATGGGAAGGCTTATTAACTCTAAAACTCATTAAATTAATTCAGATCTCATGAAGCAGAAAGAAACTACTTCAAAAATAAATAAGACACCTTGGTCAACGAAAGCTGCCATGACGCAAGTTTATGAATTGAACCTTTGGGGTGATCATACATCTGATTTTTATTCTGGTCAAGGGTCGCATCATCCAGA
>JAGXIE010000050.1 GCA_024635765.1 Flavobacteriaceae bacterium
ATTCATTGGATCAATTCCTATCTAGAAAAGGTCCAACCTAAATATAGTTCACATTTACATAGTGAGTCTAAACATTCAGCCTTAAATGTTACAGAAGTCAAACCCACTTACGATACTTCTGCAGAGGAAGTTGATGGACGCATGGTGATTAGGGAAAATTTTGATGCCATTTTTAGTAAATATCCTGAGGCATTGGTATTTGGTGAAGACTCAGGACATATAGGCGATGTCAACCAAGGTTTAGAGGGATTACAAGAAAAATATGGTGAACTTCGCGTTGCGGATGCTGGAATTCGAGAAGCAACGATCATTGGTCAAGGAATAGGAATGGCCATGCGCGGTTTAAGACCGATTGCCGAAATTCAATATTTGGATTATATTTTATATGCCCTTCAAATAATGAGTGATGACCTTGCAACTCTGCATTATCGAACCCAAGGACGTCAGAAAGCACCATTAATTGTTCGTACACGTGGGCATAGACTCGAAGGTATTTGGCATTCTGGTTCCCAATTGGGTGGTGTACTGAATTTGGTAAGAGGTATTCACGTGTTAGTACCGCGAAATATGACCAAAGCGGCAGGATTTTATAATACTTTGTTAGAAAGTGATGAACCTGCCCTCATTGTGGAGTGCTTGAATGGGTATCGTCTTAAAGAAAAAATGCCAAGCAACCTCGGAGAGTTTAAAACACCACTTGGTGTTGTCGAGACAATAAAGGAAGGATCGGATATAACTTTAGTGAGCTATGGTTCTACTTTACGATTGGTAGAACAAGCTGTTAAAGAATTACAAGAAGTGGGCATAGACGTTGAAATTATAGATATTCAATCATTGTTACCCTTTGATTTAAACCATGATATCCTGAAAAGTGTCAAAAAAACGAATCGCTTAATGATTATTGATGAAGACGTTTCTGGGGGAGCGTCAGCTTATATTCTTAACGAAATTATCAATACCCAAGATGCCTATCAATATTTAGATAGTAAGCCAAAAACAGTGACTGCAAAACCGCACAGGCCAGCCTATGGTACGGATGGTGATTATTTCTCAAAACCTTCAGTTGAAGATATTTTTGAAGCTATTTATAATGTCATGCATGAAATGAACCCAAATGATTTTCCTAAATTGAGATAGCATAAACACATTAATTAAATGGAAACCTTTCAAGTTCAACTGAAAGGTTTTTTTATTTATATGAGTCTTTTAAATACCTAACACATCAAAACACAATAAAAACAACTTTCCCCATTTAGGTGCTCTTATTAGGTTTAGGTTTTGTATCCATTGATAGACGAAAAAATTAACAGACAATCCCCATATGTTTCAAGTGTTTGACGACTTATAGACTGTGTTTGACGAAATTTATTCCTTTTTAATGGAATTTAAGTTTGATTTGATAGTATCAATTTTTAACCGAACAATTAACTTAAAACGTATTAATTATGAATAAATTTATTTTATCATTAATAGTAACTACCTTTATATTAAGTGCTCATGCACAAAATTTTGGACTTAGGGCCGGAGTTGATATTGCAACCGCTAAGGCCGATTTTGACGGTATAAGCATTAGTGACAATGAAGCCGGTTTTTACATTGGTGCCTTTACAAAATTTGGGGTTTCCGAATCCTTTAAAATAAGAACGGAAGCCAATTATATTAGTGTGAAAGACCTCGATCAAATCCAAATTCCCATTTTGGCTGAAATTGGGATATCCGATAAATTTAATATAATGGCTGGGCCAAGTTTTGGCTTTTTATTAGATAGCGAAGAAGGCATAAAATCCTTCAATTTAGGACTTGACTTTGGACTTTCGTATGATATTACAAGTCAATTTTTGGTTGAGGCCAGATATAGTTTAGGGCTATCCGATTTAGCTGAAGACAATGAATTTGATGCCAAAGTTAAATTACACGGTTTATTTTTTGGCATAGGCTATATGTTTTAATAAGACTACATTATGAAACATCACCTAAAAATAAGTGTCATATTGATCCTTAATGGGTTGTTTATGGGTTGTTCCACTTTTAAGAAGCCAGTTAATGATAGTAATAGCATAGCCTTAACTTCAGAAAATCTGAACCAATTGAACGGCTTTTATAAAAGATATTCTATCGAAAATTCAGATGAAATCAAAGGTGATTCAATTGAAAATTCAGATCAAACCAAAGATGATTTGTTTTCATTTTTATTTTTGTTCTTTAAACATGAGAAAGGTCAGTATGATATGGTCGAACTGGAAGTCATCAACAATCACCGTATTAAAGTTAGTCTTTTAAGAAACCATACTCCCATTAAAGCAAACAAAATGAGAGGTAGAATAAGAGGAAATACCTTTGAATTTAAAAGGCGGAATTTAATCATCCCTTTCCTGCCTTTTCCTGTTCCTGTTCCTGTTCTCTTTGGCTTTTATAGTGATCAAAAAACACGATTACGAATTTTATCAAATGGAAATCTCTCGGCAGATTCAAAAAGCACCCTTTATGGGTTATTAATGACATTCATCCCTTTTTCTAGGGAAAATGAGGAGAGATCAAACATTGAATTTGAAAAAATAATAAACTAAATTTATAGTAATATTAAGGGTATGGAAAATTACGTTGTTAAATTTATAGCTCTTCAAATTTAAACCCGTTCCATGTAATTTAAAAATTTATATAAATAACAACGAATATGAAAAAATTTAAAATTCTAATTTTATTGATTTTAATCATTAGTTGTAATAATGATCGGATAGATGCAAATTTTGAAAACATTAAGGATGGCGTAGCAATTTTTCATATTGTGAATAGGAGTTCCAAGGATATAGAGAAATTTATTTTTGAAATTAAGTATCTTGACAAATCTAATAAAGTTTTATTGCTGGATACTGTAAACTATGAAGCTGGTAGCCCTATTTTTTTAAAAGCAAAGGACCGTACTTTTATAGTTCAAAAGATTCCAAAAACGTGTGAATCTGCACAAATAAAAATATTAAAGATATTCTATTTATAAAATGAGTAAAATTTGATGATACTTTTTAGTAAATATTTTATAAAAACACTGACCATCAACCTAGTGTTACTATCATTTTTCGCCTGTACAAATTCCAACGGAGACATTGAAATTGAAATACAGGTCTACGAAAATGACCTCAATACCTTGACGCCTAATTCAGCCATTCACAAAGCAAAAGATGTTGATTTTTTTAAGGGTAATTTGGGTGGTACATATATTTATTCAGTTATTATGTACCCGTTCATTTCTGACAGTATCCAACCTTTGATTGGCTATCAGGTTTATACTAGAATTGAAAATAATTACGATACGGCAACTTATAAATGGATCAACGATTCAACCTTAACGTTTAGGTTAAAAAATGCTTATCACAAATCTGAAACCTATACTGTGATTGGCAAGGACGGATGGACAAGTCTCTCTTGGGATGACTAATATCTTATTTTGTACAATGAGATAGTGTTTTGGCATCAGTATCCACAGTATTAATGGTTAAGGAATTTTAGTGTTCACCGTGTGACTTTCGGTGTTCATCGAAATTTATTGATTTTGTTTTGAGATTACCATTGTTTTACTTCGAATAATTAAATTTTTAGACAATGAAAACCATTAAAAAAATTTCGACCATTTTAGTCTTAGCGTTATTACTGAACTCCTGCGTTGTAAAATCTTTGCATGCTTTCTACACTCAAGATCTAATTTATTTCGAACAAAAATTTATTGGGACTTGGTTGGATTCCGCGAAGGCCCATTGGACGATACTGCCTTTTAAGGAAGTCATTTTAAAAGAAAATAAAAAAGAAAGTGCTTCCGAACTGAATAAGGACGAGTTAAAAATGTACAACAACTATAAAAACGGTTATGTTGTGTATTTTGAAAAAGACAGCACAAAAACCACGTTTCTGGCTATGCCTTTTAAAATTGACAACCAATTATTTCTTGATTTTCAACCCATCGAGGATCGTGAAAGTGAAGATGCCAAAAACGATCTTTACAAAATGCATTTGATTGAAACCCATTCGTTGGCCAAGTTGGATATGGATTCCAATGACGTGGCGAGTATTAAATGGTTGGACGAAGATAGACTTAAAGTCCTTTTGGATGAGAACAGGATCAAAATTAAACATGAAAAAGTAGGATTTGGCGAGACCTTTCTCTTGACCGCTTCATCTGAAGAATTGGTGAAATTTATTGAAAAATATATGGATTCTGATGATGAAGAAAAATGGAAAACCGATAGAGAATTTGATTTAAAAAGAATAAATGAATAGTATAACCCACAACAACAAAATGACGTTCCGCAAAACCGTGATATTTAACCTGGTGTTGTGGATCTGTTCGTTTGTTCTTTTCTTGTTGCTGTTTACCGAAAATGGACAGCCGAAAACCATTGACTTTGTTTATACCGCTAGTTTTTTGGCCACGATCATTCCTCCCGTCCTCATAAACTTTTATATTTTGATTCCACAATTATTGAAAAAGGAACGCTACCCGTTGTATGCCGTGGCTTTTATGCTCAACATCCTATTGTTCGCCCAATTGAACATTTGGTTTTTTGAGTACCTTATCGATTACATATTTCCATATTATTACTTTATAAGCTATCATTCCAACATCACTTTATTCACAATTTTCAGTGTGTTTTTGATTTTTACCACTTTAATCAAACTTTCAGTGGATTGGTTTTATTTCAACAGCTATGAAAACCGCGAACTGAAAATAAGGAACCAAATAATCCAAACCCAACTTTCGGCTTTGCGTTCACAGATCAATCCCCATTTTTTGTTCAATTCACTTAATGTCATTTATGCGTTGGCCATAGAAAACAAATCGGAAACCAAAGATGCGATTGTACAATTATCCGATATTTTACGCTATGTGATTTACGATTCCAATACCGAACGTGTTACTTTAAAGAATGAAATAAACCTTCTAAAAAATTATATCGAATTTCAACAATTTAGGCATCAACAAAACCATAACATCACCTTCAATTGTACCATTGATGACGAAAATTATCCCATTTACCCTATGTTATTGTTACCTTTAGTTGAAAACAGTTTTAAATATGGGATAAAGGGCGACATCAACAATACGTTTATCCATATGAGCCTGACACAGAAACTTGACGAATTTATATTTGATATTGCGAATAATTATTCTGAAAGTCTGATAGAAACCAATGAACATTCGGGAGTAGGACTTGAAAATATCAGGAAGAATCTTGACATTGTGTATCCAAAAAAACATGAGATCAATATCATCAAAACCGAGGCTACCTTTCGGGTCACCTTAAAATTGTACAACCATGAAGATTAATTGCTTGATTATAGACGATGAGCCTTCTTCTCAGTTGGTTCTAAAAAAATTCATTGCCGATGTGGGCTTTTTGGAACTAAAGGGTGTTTGCAACAATGCCATTGATGCCATTGATGAGTTAAAACAAAACCAGACCATCGATTTGCTTTTTCTAGATATCAATATGCCTAAAATTTCAGGGCTTACCTTTTATAAATCGCTTCAAAATCCACCCGAGGTCATTTTTACAACCGCCTATCCTCAATATGCAGTGGATGGATTTGAGGTGAATGCTTTGGACTATTTGCTCAAACCCTTTTCGTTCGATCGCTTTTTTGCGGCGGTGAATAAAGTAGTCGAAAAAAAATTCGCCAATGGAAACCATTCGGAAAAAGACCATTTTATGTTGATCAAATCCAACAAAACACTATATAAAATCAATTCTAAAAACATTTTGTTCATTGAAGCCTTTGGGGACTACGTAAAAGTGCATATAGAAGATCAATTTATAATGACAAATGCCACATTCACCTCTGTTTTTGAGTCCCTGCCCAACCCCAACTTTATCAGGACACACAAATCGTTTGCCATTAATTTCAAAAAAATGGACAGCATCAGTGGCAACCAAATTACCATTAAAAACCATAAAATTCCCATTGGCCAAAAATATAAAGCTGAATTTTTAGACTTTATAAATCAAAATAAATCCTGAAAATTAAATGTAAGCCTATTTGGTTTCCGTTATAACCTGAAAATGGAAACCGAAGTGGAACTCTTACTTTTATGCTGTGTTGCATGAGGTAAATCCGAATGATTTTCCGAAATTGATATAAACAAGCTCAATAAAGACAGAAATAAGGAACCTTTCATGATTTATGAAAGGTTTTTATTTATATTTAGGTATAAAAATTCAATCAACACAAAAACCCATAAAAAGATGAAAACGAATTACAACGATTTGGCCTTGCTGCTATTGAGATTAGGATTTGGAGGTTTCATACTAACACATGGCATCCCTAAACTGAACATGCTCTCCGATCCTTCAGTTTTTGCAGATCCTATAGGCCTTGGGACTACGGTATCGTTAATCTTGGCATTGATTGGCGAAGTCGTGGCTCCAATATTCGTTATCATCGGATTTAAAACCAAATGGGCAACTATTCCAACGATTATTATGATGGGTGTGGCAGCGTTCATAGTCCATGCCAAAGATGATTTGGGAACGAAAGAGCATGCGCTATTATTCTTTATTGCCTTTTTGGCTATCTTCCTTGCAGGTGCCGGTAAGTATTCTATAGATGGAAAACGTTAAGAACTATAAAAAAAAACAACTATATCCCATACACTAATAATATGAATTATATTTTTGCCTTTGAACTTATTTCATTTCTAGATATAGAGAAATTGAGACTTTAAATTAAATTTATGATTGATATCAAGGATAAAAATGCATTAATTACAGGTTCTAGTCGAGGTATTGGACAACAAATAGCTAAAGGATTGGCAGAACGTGGATGTAACATTATCGTGCATGGAAGAACGAAAGAAAACTGTTTAAAAACGCTTGAGCTCTTAAAAAGTTATAATGTCAAATTATATTCTGTCTATGGAGAACTGTCTAATGAAGAGCATGTGAATCACTTAATAAAAAAGGTTCAAAATTTAGATATTAATGTTGATATTTTATATAATAATGCTGCAATAATGACACCTTACAAGGCAGACTTTTGGGCGCATAGCTGGGAAGACTGGTTGGAAAGTATGAAAGTTAATGTTTTTGCAGTTTATAGCTTAAGCAGTGCTTTTATTCCAGCTATGATAGAAAACGGATATGGACGAGTTATTAATCTCATATCCGGAATAAAAGATCAACCTGAACTTTTGCCTTATAGTGTATCAAAATGGGCGGTAATTAAATTAACTAAAGATTTAGCAATAAAACTGGAAAATACTGGTGTTAGAATAAACTCACTTGATCCAGGTTGGTTAAGTACTGATTTAGGCGGCGAACATGCAGACCATCCAGTAGAAGTTGTATTACCAGGTGCCCTGGCACCAGTATTCATTGAAAATAATGGTCCAAATGGCGAATCTTTTTCAGGAACTGATCAAAATTAGACGTTGTAGTATCCAAAAACAAAAAAGCCAAACTCCATCATCTGGAATTTGGCTTTCTTAATAATTATCAGAACATGGTGCGTTCAAAAAACCATTAATGGTTACGAAGTGCATTAATCAATTCGCTTTTATCCATCTTGCTACGGCCATCAATACCCACTTGCTTGGCTTTCTCATAAAGCTCTTCTTTCGTTCTGTCTTTATAAGTAGTAGCCTTACCTCCCTTTTTTCCGGGATTCTTGGTATTGGCTATTCGGGCAGCTTTCTCTTTGCTGTAACCCTCGTTGCGTAAGGCCTCATAACGTGCATCGTTCTTGATGCTGGTCCCATGATTTTTCTGTTTTCCCATGACTGCTAAATTTACGAATTATGCTACTTGTTCTTCGTGCTTTCCTTCATACACCTCTTCAACTAACTTTTTGTTAAAGGCTGGCAAATCTTTTGGCGAACGGCTTGTTACCAAACCTTCGTCAACTACGACTTCTTCGTCAACCCAATTCGCACCAGCGTTGATCATGTCAGTCTTGATTGCACTAAACGAGGTGATCTTTCTTCCTTTAAGAACATCAGCTTCTGCTAACATCCAAGGTCCATGACAAATAGCTCCGACAGGCTTATGATTTTCAAAAAATGATTTCACAAACTTAACGGCCTTGTCATTTCTCCTTAATTTATCAGGGTTGATAACACCACCTGGAAGCATTAAAGCGTTGTAATCTGCTTGATTGGCACTATCTAGAGTTTTGTCAACGGTATATTCATTACTCCAATTACCATCGCTCCAACTTTTGATTTTTCCAGAATTTTCTGAAATTATATGTACTTCAGCTCCCGCTTTTTCTAATGCTTTTTTTGGTTCTCTTAATTCGCTTTCTTCAAATCCGTTGGTTGCAAGTATTGCAACTCTCTTTCTATTTAA
>JAGXIE010000051.1 GCA_024635765.1 Flavobacteriaceae bacterium
AATCCCAGCCCATTTCCATTTTCCTGAATGAAGTAGGTATAAACTCCAAACCAAAAAGAATATCATAATCCCCTCAAAGTGTAAACTTCCAGTCAATTCAATGATAATAAAAGGATTGAGAAGATACCAGAAAATAGTGTGCACTGGCATTTTGAATCGTTCCAAAAGCTTCTTTCCATAGTAAAGAGTTCCAAAATCAGCTGCAATAATAAATATGCGAAACACAAAGGCCGAACCAAGAATACTTTTCCCAGAAAACAGGGCTGCAACAGCAAAAATCAGCTGTTTGATCGGTGGATAGTTGGTGAAGTGACTTCCGTTTAAAACGCCCATTCCTTGATAAAGCTCTACAGCTTGTGCAACTGGAAATTTACCAATTCTGATAAAGGATTCTGGTGTGAAGAGATAAGGATTTATGCCTTCCAAGATCATACGGCCATCCCAAATAAAACGATAAAAATCTTGTGAAAGATTTGGCAATGCAAAGAGAAAGACTAGTCTAAATATCAATGCGACGACAACCAAAAACTTAAAATTCCATTTCGTTATTTGAACTAGTTTATAGAATAAAAAGAATAAAGCTGAATACAGTAGTAGTAATTTAGTGTAATCTGTACGCACCAAATCATAAGCGAATGACGCATAAAAACCTACACTCAAAAGTGTAAATAAAATTGGAATTTTATGAAGTTTTAAATAGGTCGGATTTAACATTGAAAATTGAAAAAAGTAATTCTTCGAAAAAAGAGAAGAAGTTGGTTTGCTCGGTATTGCAAGATAAGTCGTTTTTAAAATCTACAATTAACAATAAGCCTCAAATTTATTAAATGAAAAAGACCTTTCAGAATTTTAGTCCTGAAAGGTCTTACTATATTTTTTAGAATATCAGTTTTATTATGCTTTAGACGTCAATGATTTAAAAAACACATAGCCAAAACCAACACACAACATCAAATGGAACGGAAACAATCCAAAATCACCACCTTGGTCACCAACGACAAATGCACTATACAATCCGAATGCAAAATAGAGCATCAATGCGCCTTCAACGATAACGTTAAGAGAAACATTTTTAGCCAAATATTTATTGCCTTTCCAACTGTCTTTTAATGTACTGATATTGAATTTTGGAGTTCTTACGAATTCGCTACGTTTGCCTATATGACCTTCTAACACAGCAATCGAATTGTGTAGTGAAAAGCCCATTGCAATGGAGAAAAACGTAAAAAACGTTCTCACGTAACTAAAGAAATTCTTGAATCCACTACCATAAATGCTCTTATACATCATCCAATAGCAAACAAAAAAGATCATGGTACTCATCACGAAGAAACTCATGAAGTAAAAATAATAACGCAAATGGGCGTACTCATTTTTAATATATAACATCGGAATACTCAACACAGCAACTAAAAATACATTCAAGAACATTGTACTGTTCAATAAATGTAATAAACCGTGTAATTTTGTTCTTGGCGAAATGTTTTTTGATTTCAATACACGCCACATCATTTTACGGAAATTTTCGGCACCACCCTTATTCCAGCGGAATTGTTGAGAACGCGCAGCACTGATTACAACTGGTAATTCGGCAGGAGTTTCTACATCTTCAAGGTATTTGAACTTCCAGTTCTTCAATTGTGCCCTGTAGCTCAAATCCAAATCTTCTGTCAAGGTATCACCTTCCCAGTTTCCAGCATCAAGAATACAGGTTTTACGCCAAACACCAGCAGTCCCGTTGAAGTTGATAAAATGTCCTTTACTATTTCTGCCAACTTGCTCAAGGGTAAAATGTGCATCAAGTGCGAACGCTTGAATTTTGGTAAGTGTAGAGTAATTTCGGTTGATGTGTCCCCAACGGGTCTGCACTACACCAATGTGTTCATCCTTAAAATAAGGAATGGTCTTTTTTAGCCAGTTTGGTTCCGGTAGGAAATCTGCATCGAAAATGGCGATATATTCACCTTTTGCAATTTTCAAACCTTCTTTTAGGGCCCCAGCTTTGAAACCACTTCTGTCAGTACGACAAATATGTGTGATGTCAAGACCGGATTGTTTTAGTTTTTCAACATGCTCAAAAGTAGTTTTGACCGTCTCATCTGTAGAGTCGTCCAATACTTGGATTTCAAGCTTATCTTTTGGGTAATCAATCAATGCGATGTTCTCGAGAAGACGGTCCATCACATACATTTCATTGTAAACTGGTAACTGAATGGTCACATAAGGAACTTCATCGGGATTTGTGAAGTCAAAAGTTTCTGAAGTATCTTCAGAACCTTTAGAGGTCAAATAATTGAACAATAAATTCAATTGAGCTAATGCGTACATGAAAATCAGTACGATAGCCACAGTGTAAATAAGAATAATAAGGGATTCTATTATCATTTTTTTATGCTATATTTAAAAATCCAACTTAAGATTTTTGCGCCCGCAAATATACTACCTTTTATGGTTCCTGATACTTTTGATACACCAATTCTTTTTTTATAGTGTACAGGCACCTCTATATACGATAAACACTGACGTTTAGACTTCAATTGCATCTCTACAGTCCACCCATAAGTGGGGTCTTGCATCTTCAAATCGAGCAATTTTTGGTACTTGATAGCGCGAAAAGGACCTAAATCGGTAAACTTTGCGGCAAAAAACAACCTCATTAAACTAGTCGCCAACCAGTTGCCAAATATTTGTTGTGGCATCATAGCACCTTCTTCACGTAACTCTTTCACCCTTGCACCAATCACCAAATCAATTTCATCTTCAATAATTGGTTTGACTATTTTCGTCAATTCCTCTGGATAGTCGCTATAATCACCATCTAAAAATACAATAATTTCTGGTTTTACAGTCTGATTAGCAATATATTCCATTCCCTTGAGGCATGCGTTGCCGTAACCCATAAGTGGTTGGGATAAAACAGTTGCTCCTGCTGCTTGTGCAATTTTGGATGTATCATCTGTTGAATTGTTGTCAACAACAATCACCTCGTTGACAATTTTTGGGATTTCAGCAATAACGAGCGCTATGGATTCTGCTTCGTTATAGGCTGGAATGATTACTTTGATATTGGTCATTTAGAGTTTTAGATAAAGTGTAAAAGTACAGCAGATATGAATATTATTTCTGATTCACTAAATCCATCAAATCTACATCATTTCCTAATAAAATTTCATTACTGTTGATACGACCCTTCAGGCTGTCATTTTCCAATGTCAGAACTCCTCTTGGGCAAACTGCACTGCAAATACCACATCCTACACAACTACTGCGTACAATATTCTCACCTTTTTGGGCATATGCTCTCACATCGATTCCCATCTCGCAATAGGTTGAACAATTGCCACAGGAAATACATTGTCCACCATTGGTCGTGATTCTGAATTTAGAAAACAAACGCTGTTGAAACCCTAAAACCGCGGCCATCGGACACCCGAATCGACACCAAACACGATTCCCGAAAATAGGATAGAAGCCTACACCAATCACACCTGAAAAAATGGCTCCAATTAAAAAACCATAGGATTGTTTGAGTGTGGTAGCATCAAATAAAAATATGTCATTGGTCCCGCTGAAATAATGCATGCCTATCAATGCCATGATAATAACAAAATAACCAATGGCGCCATATTTTGCATCTTTGGCTAATTCCTGACGTTTGAAAATCATCACCAATGCAAAAACGAGTGTCAATAAGCCAGCGACGCCAATCAGAAAAACATCTTTTGTCAACCAATATTTACTGGAATCTGTTCCCAAATAAGAATAAACAACTGCAGTGGTCATTAATGTTACAAACACTACCACACTATGTACCACCCAACGTTCCACTTTCCAAGCCACTTGGCTTTTATCGCTTAAATGTCGGAAAGGGTCACCGGCAGTTTCTGCCAAGCCGCCACAACCACAAACCCAAGAACAATACCAGCGTTTTCCATATTTATAAGTTAAAATAGGAGTGATGATGAAAATCGAGGCAATACCAAAAAGCAACAACATCAGACCTAGAGTTCCCGAAGACAAAAAGCCTTTCACGGACCATTCTTCGAAAATATAATAATTAAGAGGCCAAATACTTTTGAGGTCATAATATGGCAAATTGGAATTCATTCGTGCCATAAATTCAGGAATCAAAAACGCAAATCCCAACTGAAAGAACATGACCGAATACGTTCTGATTCGTTCATATTTGTTATGACGATATTTCAAAATGAATTTATAACCAAAAATCAAAATAGCAACAGTATAAAGAACTCCATATACAAACCATTGACTTGCAGGCCTTCCACTCAGCAGTTGACTCAAAGGGTCAAAAAGTGCAATCAATCCTGTGTTGGCTTCACCTTTTCCTGCCAAGCCAAACCATTCCGCCTTAAAATAAAGCACAATATAAAATACTGTGAGCGCAATTCCTGTAGCCCAGCCCACAATACCTCGCGCTGAAATGGACTTAAACCAAATGCCGTCATTTTTGATACCTTCAGGTTTTGTGAGATACGCATTATTGGCAAAAATAATGGTCCCAACAGTCATCATTATCAAGGATAGCGTCAAGAAAAGTGGTTTGTTCGGAAAGTTGACATTAAAGAACGCCAAAACTAATATAAAGAGACCGATGACACCAATTGCGACAGCAACCTTCTGTATTTTGGTCAATGCTTGGGAATCGGGTTTGGCAATTGACATACTTGCGTTTAGTTTGTTGCTCATAATTGTGCCATTTTAAATTGTTTGAGATAGTTTGTTTGTATGTCTTTCTCAAACGTCTTATAAAATTCAGTTTCGAAATTGGCCTCTTTCAAATGTTCCATCACATAATCTGCAGAACGTTCTTCTGTGAGCCATCTATCAAAAACTTCATGTTTCATACGGATTCCAAAAGTATTGATTCCCAAAAAAAGATTAGAATCTTTTTCAAATTCAATGGTAATACATTTGGTGTCATCAGGATGTTTCCAGTGAAAATGGGCATTGCCTTCTTTTGGTGTCGCAAATACCCAACCATAGGTTTGGTATTCGATATCGAAGAATTTAGCCGAATTAAACCAGTGCCCAGGTTTGTATGCCATCTTATTTCCGCAAATGGTTTGTGCCAATGTTTCGCCCATCATTCGGCCTGTGTACCAAACAGACTCTACAGGTCGTCTATTTCCAATTGCTTCACGTTGTTGAGCGCAATCACCAATAGCATAAATATGTTCAATATTAGTTTCAAGAAATCGGTTGACCAGAACACCTTTGTCAGTTTCGATAACAGATGCTTTAATAAAATCGATATTTGGCGTGACACCAGCGGTTAAACCAACGAGATTGCAGGGAATCATTTCGCCAGTATCTTCAATTACCACAGCCTTAACGCGTCCATTTTCATCAGCATGTATTTCTTTTAAATTTATATCCAAACGCAAATCTATATGGTGCTTTATGATGTGACGATTAATCATTTCGCTTTCGCCTTTTGGCAAAACGGGATTCCAAAAACCAGTTTCCCGAACTAAAAATGTCACAGGAATGTTCCGTGTATTCAGCATTTCGGCAAGTTCAATTCCTATTAAGCCACCACCAACAATAACAGCACGCTTGCAAACTTCTTTGTTCGGTGCCAACGCTTCTAAAGCATCCAAATCCTGTTTGCTGTACAGTCCGATAACGCCATCCAAATCTTGCCCTGGCCATCCAAATTTATTTGACTTGCTTCCAGTTGCAATAATCAACTTATCATATTTTAGTGTGTTGCCATCTTCAAAATGTAGCGTCTGATTTTTCGTTTCAATCGAATTTACAAAGCCAAATTTCAAATCAATGCGATTTTTTTTCCAAAACCAATCCTCATAAGGTTTCGTATGCTCATACTTCATGTGTCCCATGTAAATGTACATAAGTGCAGTTCGAGAGAAAAAGTATTCGGTCTCCGCTGAAATAATCGTGATTTTTTTATCTGAAAGTTTCCGGATATGTCTCGCAGCAGTCACGCCAGAAATCCCGTTGCCAATAATGACGATGTGTTCCATTTAATTTGGTTGAAGTTGAATGATTTGTCGAGGCTTTTGTTAAAACCTTAAAGCATTTAGTCGCATTTGTTTAAATTTAAGGATAAAATGTCAGAAATGAGAACAATTTTATTACTGTTGAATTTAGTGTTAGTTACCTCTTGTTCAATGACATTACCCAAATCCGACACCATCGATGGCGTTAGTTTTGTCGCTTCCGGCAATGCAATTTCAGAAAAAAACGTACAGGCAGTCGTGAATATCAATGCTAATTATGCCGCATTGATGCCGTTTGGATTTATTCGTGAACTGTCACACCCAGAAATTCGTTTTAATTCAGAAAAGCAATGGTTTGGTGAACGTGAAGATGGTATCAAACAATATGCGGAAGAATTGCAAAAAAAGGGCATTCAAATAATGCTAAAACCTCAAATTTGGGTTTCCAATGGTCAGTTTACAGGTTTTATCAAGATGATGAAGGAAGATGATTGGCAGACATTGGAGAACTCATATTCCGCTTTCATTCTTGAATATGCGCGTATCGCTGAAGAAAATAAATTCCAAATATTATGTGTTGGAACCGAACTGGAAAATTTTATCGATGCACGTCCAGATTATTGGAAAGGTCTCATAGCAGAGATTAAAAAAGTATACAGCGGAAAATTAACCTATGCTTCCAATTGGAATGAATATAACCGAACACCATTTTGGGATGACCTCGATTATATCGGGATTGATGCTTATTTTCCTGTGGATGACAAGCAATCGCCAACGCTCGAAGCGATAAAACAGGGCTGGCAAAAACACAAATCTGAAATGAAATCCTATTCAGAAAAACATAACAAACCGATTCTATTTACAGAATATGGCTATCGCAGTATTGATTATGCTGGAAGAGCGCCTTGGACAGTTGATAGAATTGACAAACAAGTAAATCTTGAAGCACAAGCAGTTTTGACCCAGGC
Source organism: Flavobacteriaceae bacterium (assembly GCA_024635765.1). Taxonomy (GTDB): domain Bacteria; phylum Bacteroidota; class Bacteroidia; order Flavobacteriales; family Flavobacteriaceae; genus JBPOFM01. Next base: position 6,953 of record JAGXIE010000051.1, read on the forward strand.
GTTGTTCGAAGAGTTTTGGGGAGAAGAATGGTTTGCTGGTGGCTTTGTGTGGAAATGGTTTCATGATTATGAAAATGTCGGAGGAAAGGATAACAATCGCTTCACACCTCAAAATAAACCAGCAGAAGCTGTTATTCGAGAATTTTACAAAAACAAATAGGGATGAGAACAATTGCAATAGGAGATATTCACGGAGGATTGAGAGCCTTGAAACAGCTTTTGAAACTTATTGAATTAGAAAAATCTGACAAACTTATTTTTCTTGGAGATTATGTGGATGGCTGGAGTGATTCGGCACAAGTAATTGCTTATCTGATGGCGCTTTCAAACACTAATGAATGCATCTTTATTAAAGGAAATCATGATGTGTGGTGCGAAAACTGGTTGCGAACTGATAAGGCAGAGTCGGTTTGGCTGAATCATGGAGGCGACGGAACGATGGAAAGCTATTCAAATTTTTCAGATGAAGAGAAGAAACAGCATCTCCAGTTTTTTGAGCAAATGAAACTGTATCATTTAGATGATAAGAATCGATTGTTTCTACATGCAGGTTTTACCAGTATGCATGGGGTGGAACAAGAGACATTTGAAAGCACATTTTATTTTGATAGGACACTATGGGAAATGGCATTGACAATGGATAAACGTATCGATAAAAACTCGGACTTGTATCCAAAACGCTTGGCGCACTATGAAGAAATCTACATTGGCCACACACCAACCCTCAACTTCAATTCCACAGAGCCGATGCATGCTGTCAATGTATGGAATGTCGATACTGGTGCTGCTTTTTTCGGTAAATTATCAGCCATTGATATTGATTCAAAAAAAGTAACACAAACCGAAACGTTAATGGAATTGTATCCTGATGAAAAAGGTAGAAATGAGCGTTCGTTGAATGAAATTTTAAGGAAATAATCTTCTTACTTATTAACCAAAGCTTCTCGAGCTTTCATGGCCTCGTTAAATTCTTGAGTTGAAAAGCCTTTGATGTGCTTTAGATAATAGGCATATAATTCATTGGCGTCCGCACCAAACCATCTTTTATAATAAATATTCAAAAAGTGGTATTGTAATTTCCAAACGCCATGTTGGTGATATAATCGCGCAGATGTTTTTAATTTTTTTGGAATGACAACAAACTCGTTGCGTGCATAAAGTTGATTGATGAGAATATTGTCTTCATAAATAACGTAGGACTCATCAAATCCACCAATATCTTCAAATAATTCTCGTGTGATAAACTGACTTTGGTCGCCACCACGACAGGCTCTCCAACGAAATTTCGTAAACCAACTCAC
>JAGXIE010000052.1 GCA_024635765.1 Flavobacteriaceae bacterium
ACGGAATATCATATTGAATGTTTGATGATTGTCTCCCTTTGATGCTCAGCAGCATTTACGGCGGCACCTACAATACTTTAATCTTTCTCCCCATTTATTAAATTACAGGTTCTCTTGCTTTCGAACAGAATCCACAGCATATTTTTAATGACCTTACCTTCTTTCCATAAAAGGTGGCCCAGTTTGAATTAGGTACTAGCTGTCCGTCATAAAAGACGCCGCTGCCTATTACTGTACCTCGTCACTATAATTACGAGTCCTGATTTGTAATGTCATGCGTCATAACGTTTAGGCTATGGTTTCGTTGCGGAAAAAATCCGCAGGATTCTTTCCGGTATAGCCGAAAGATAGCAAAACGGCGAGAATTTTCGGTAGAAAATTCCGCCGCAATGAATTATAGCCGGTGTTATAAGCTATTTTTTTATATAAGCGATACACTCTATTTCTACTCGAGCATTCAGTGCTAATCCATTTGTACCAAAGGCGCTTCTTGCCGGTTTGTTATTTGGGAAGAATTTCAAGTATTCACTATTCAAATCAGGCCATTCACCCATATCAGCTAACATGCATGTGCATTTGATTACATTGTCCATTGATGAACCATTTTGTTCCAATATACTTTTAATGTTCATCATGGCTTGCCGGGATTCTGGAATGATGCCTCCTTCCACAAGTTTTAGACCTATATTTCCAATTTGTCCCGACACATAAATAACATCACCGTATATAACAGCTTGCGAAAATGGAAGATTGAGCGCTGAAAATTCTTCAGATTCAATATATATTGCTTCTTTTTTTGAGTTGTTTTCCTGGGCTATGCATGATGATAGAGAAAAAACAGTTATTGTTAAAAGTGCTATGAATTTCATAAAATAATCTCTTTTTGCAGTTCTTTAATTCGAGTTATCTCGTCTTTTGTTTCCACTTTTACTCTGGTGTTCATAAGGTCTTTACGGTTATACTTCCTGATCCATTCATTGATGGTCGTGGGAGCAATACCATAAAGTTTACCTAGTTGGTTTTTGTTAAGTTTTCCCGGTGTAATTTCGTCTGAAATTTTCAGTTTAAAAGGTTCTGAATACCGTCTGATTACTTTGTCGTTTTTGTACATAATGTTTAAAATTATGTAGCCTTTATTCAGGACGGGTCAACATTATGCACAACGTTTATGTGTAAGGATAGTTGCACGTGCAAGCAACTAACTTACTAAAAATGGTACGAACCAAAGAAAATTCCTAGGATTTTCTGAATAGGCTAAAATCAAGCAATTATTTTTACACCGTGTTGTGCTTTCGTTTTTTGTTTTGTCAAATTTTTATGGCTGTTCAAGGCTGAATTTTCTATTATCTCCAATAAATCGTGTGTGTGAGTATTTCATCATTAGGTCGGTAATTGAATTCTTAAAGATAGAAATTAAGAACAACTAATACCCTCGAGTAAAAAAAAGCTCATTACTCCCGCTAGCATATAGTTTTAGGACAAGCTTCTCATCAGTCTATATCTAAAGTACTTGCCACATTCCTGTGTCAAAATATAACTTTGTCATTCTTAAATTTATTCAGAATCTTCTCTTTGAGTATATTATTACTCATTTTCTGCTACCATCCTGAATAGGATCAGAATCTGGCATTAACTTGTTAAGAACAAAATAAACCGGACAAAATTTAGTGATTGGACTAATAATCTGAAGTCCCGCCACGGCTATGGCCATATATATCCATTGAATATTCACAAAAAATGCAAGGAGAGCGCTCGTGAGGTATAGAATTCCTACTATAGCGTCATGTGCTCTGATTTTAGTTCGGTTTTTAGCTTCCATTGTTTATAATTTATTAGATGGTTAATTTGAAATAGGGTTAAAAAAAATGTTTAACTAAATTTAAATAAAGTAATTGACATAATAAATATAAGGATTATTTCATTATGAAATACAACCAACAATAAGACTTCTTGATTAACTCCTTCCTAATATCTACATCCATCATATGATACTTTAGATTGAATTTCTGATATAATTATGCCTAGAGAATTACAAGTTATTTCATCGTTAATCAAAACAAAAAAAGCCGATCCAACAAAGAATAAGCTTCTCATTGGTCTATTTATAAACCACTTGCAGCATTTAAGCTGCCAACAAAACATATTAGGTTGCGGTCTTGACGAGAGTCCAACTCGCGAGTAAGTAATTACATGCATGACTTTTGAATTGTACACGGTGTTGTGCTTTCGTTATTTTAATTTAATGCTCATTCAAGCAATCTTATTTCAGACTCAATTTTAGAAACCAATTTATTAGCTGCTTTATTAAAATTGGAAAATCTTATAATTGACCTTTTTTGCCTAAATGCGGCTTCTGTGCATACGTTATAAAATTCTTGGTCATTTATCATAGCTTGATAATTACTTGGAATTAATGGAAAATTCTCCATTTTTAAATTTAAATCCCTGTTATGATTTAAATCCCTGAAAAAATACTTCTTTAGCATAGGCAATACCATAACTGATTGCATTTGGCTTATTCTGCTCATATCAGAATTGTCCAAGATATCCATTTCAACTTCAATCAGATTAATTATTTCTTTTCTTAATGTTGGGTTGGAAATAATATTAACTCCAAGGCTTTTGAGATTTTCAAATCCAGCATAGGTAAAATCAGGATCTCATTGACTAAATAAACCATTAAATGCAGACTTTAAACTATCTTTATAAGGTGTTTTTGCTCATACATTAAAAGGACTTTAGAATTATCTGCATTTGCAATTTCCAACATATTTATGCCTTCATTTAGATTGACAATGTTTTCTTGTATATCATTCTTTAAATCCTGCAAAATTTTAATTTCAACAGATTTAAGCTTTCTTGCCTCATTCCAATTATTTATCTGTAGCGCAATCAAAATACCAATAACAACAAGAATAATTTCACCAATTGCATATTTCAAATACTTTCCAGTTTTGATTTCCATAAGCAAGTTTTGGCGAATTTTCCTAAAGAATTTTATCATTGGTTAGCGGTTGGTTATAATGAAGCACAACGTAGCGATATATACACCAGTGTATATATCTACATTATATTTATTCTATGGTATATATCCATCCAATATACTAGATAAATACACCAAAAAAATAAATACATAGGCAAGTAACTCAATATTTTACTGAATTCCTATACGTAGAACTACTTAATTGCAATCAATTGTCATAGCGAATTCCTCAAAACGGCTTCGCTTTTTTTATGAGTATTCATAGGGGTTTGTTTGAGAATTGTTCGAGAGCAAATCATTTATCCCTCTTATTACATATGGGATAAGTCACAATGCTGGGCCAGCTTTGGTGCAAGTAATGGCTCTAAATATGCGGTGAGCACCTATTTGGGAAATGTGCTATTTTAATTAAAATAATAAAATCAATCCACCAAAATCTCCAAAATTTGTATGGCGGCATCACTGATTTTTGATAGGGCTCCGCACGCTTTGGAATGATTTTTTGATAGTTGTCAATATGCATCGTCCGATTCATGTTTAGTGGCCTAAATACATTCTGTTCAAGCCATTCACCAAAAGATTGCATGGTAACTTTTTCGATGATTGTTGCAAGTAAAATATAGTTAGAATTACTATAACCAAACTTGCTACCAGGAGTAAAGTTTAATTCTTTTTGTGCATAAATAAGAGATAATGCGTTTTTTTGAGTGAGCTCTTTTCCATAAAATTCATCTTGTAAAAGCCTTAAAATATTTGTTTCTCTTATTCCAGAGGTATGATGTAGTAATTGGTCAATAGTAATTGTTTTTCCATAATCATGAAGTTCAGGAAGGTATTGACTCATGTTATCGGAATGTTGGCTGTTATCCTTTCTTTTTTACATCTGCCAAAAATGACTTTGCAAGTTTAGCAAAACCTTCAGCAACCCTGCTATGAATAGCAAAATCATAACCAAGCGCGTCAGCACCTTTGACATTTTCATATTTCACTTGCAAAAGAGGAGTTTCATCACCACGTTTGTACACCGATAAAATGGCATCAAGGCGTGCCGCTTTTCTCATGACTCCGACATTCCATCCATGGGAAAGCATGGTAACATCTACCTTTAGAACGTAAGCCGCATCGTCAAAATCCTTGCCAGCCTGCGCATCGCCCCGTTTGTTAAAGGATTCAACAAACTTGGGTTCAAAGTGATCTTCACGGTCGTCAAAATATTTTTTTTTCCAAATGACGCCATCTCCTGGATTATCTTCATCCTTTTCCTTCATTTTTTGTTTGATATAGTCTTCCTCTGTATCAAAGTCAGGAACCTCTAAATTGGAATAATCAAATTCCAAATCAAATTTTTGGATGCTACTTACCGCTTTCCAATCACCTTTTAAAAGGTCTCCTTTTTGAGCTACCATGCTAAGCGTGAATAAAATGCTTAAAGCCGCTAATACTGAATTTTTCATATGTTTTGAGTTGTTTACGTGTGGGAAAAATAGAACTATTTAATAGGAATGTCAAATAAATTTTTAACTTTTTGCTATTTGAAGTTTCACCAGCACTTTCTTTTACCCTTCCGGACTAACCTCTCTTTTTTGCTCTTTGTTTGGTTTGTCTTAATGAAGGTAACCAGGTTAAGAATATCTCTCCAATAATTAATGGCACGAAAGAAAAGAAATATTCTTGCACCGTACGGCTAAACAATGGGTCTTCTATAGTTCCAAACAAAAAGTCCAAAGGCAGAATGCTATCCACTCGCACCAACACAAAAGCGAGCACGCAGATATAACTCCGTACCATAAACTGCCGATGTGCTTCCACATTTCTGTTTTTGATGCACCACCAAGCCGCGGCCGTGGTAAATAACACCAAAACGGCAAGGATAAACAACGAAATTCTGCAACTTACACAATAGCTACTAAAGGAAAGGCGGAAGGCGAATAGTCCTGCGGTGAGCGTGCCAATAATATATAGTTTGCCCAAAAGTCTATGGACTGCGACGTTGCGCAATCGCAGCCATTTCCAAAATTGAAAAGGGCCTAGTAAAAGTGATATGGTACCGCCAATCATATGACCGCTGGTCCAAATGGGTTTTTTGTTGAAACCTTCACTGCGATACCCGTAAAAATAGGCGATGACATTGTCATAGAAGAAGTAAATGGATAGAAAAATAATCAATACCCAAGTGAGATAAGATAAAAGAGTTTCAATGGTTTTTATAGACATTGTTGGTTGGTTGTGCCCATAAAATTAGGTCAATAAATACTCTGGAAAAGATATGAAAATTATAGTTTCATTATCGTTTAAGGAATAGAAAATAAATAAAATAATGAAATTTAAAAACCTAGAAACCAAATCATTACACAAAAATTATTAATTTAATCTGAATTGGTCGATCGAGCTGCTCAAAACGGATAAAAGTCTAATTTGCAAATTATAACCTTGAAGGTATTGGGAAGATGGTAGCGTTGTTCTTATTTCAACCTTTCAAGTACGCCTTTTCGCTTCACAATGTTCTTATAGTCCCATTGGATTTCTCTTGATTTTTTAAGCCATTGTTGCAGTTTGGTTATATCGATTTCATCAGCCGAAGTATAGAATATGGAAGCGTCTTTAAACTTTTCGCCTTTGGTATTCAAATCAGTTTCTTCAAAATCGGCACCGCTCCAAAACATCAATCGCAGCCCTTGCTTTTGTTTGCTATAGCCAACTATTGGGTTGGCTTGCAAAAACCATACAGGATGTCGATGCCAAATCTTATGTTCAGCCTCTGGTAAGGCTTTGCATATTTCAGTGTACAATAAGTCGCAAATGGCATGATCTTCGGCATTAAGAGTCGTGTGATATGTAAGGATGTGTGGGTCCATCAAATATGATTGTTATTTTAATCCACCAAAATCTCCAAAATCTGAATGGCCGCATCACTAATTTTAGTACCTGGTCCAAAGACAGCCACTGCACCAGCATCAAATAAGTATTGGTAATCTTGTTTAGGAATAACACCACCTACGATAACCATAATATCGTCGCGACCATAGTTTTTAAGTTCTTCAATCACTTGTGGGACTAATGTTTTATGACCAGCAGCCAAGGACGACACGCCTAAAATATGCACATCATTCTCAACAGCTTGCTTGGCAGCCTCCTTTGGGGTTTGGAAGAGTGGCCCAATATCCACATCAAAACCGACGTCGGCATAGCCTGTGGCAACAACTTTCGCGCCTCTGTCGTGACCATCCTGTCCCATTTTAGCAATCATGATCCGTGGGCGACGGCCTTCCTGCTCGGCAAATTTGTCTGCCAAGTCCCTAGCTTTTTGAAACGATGCATCGTCTTTTATTTCTTTGCTATACACACCCGAAAAGGATTTGATTTGTGCTTTATAACGTCCGAAGACCACTTCCAGTGCATCACTGATTTCACCCAATGTGGCTCGTTCTCGCGCTGCTTCGACAGCTAAAGCTAATAAATTTCCTTCACCTGTACGAGCAACTTCGGTTAATTTTGACAAGGCAGTTTTTACCTTGGCAGAATTTCGTTCTGCTTTTATGCGATTTAATCGCTCTATCTGAGAAATTCTGACGGTCTGGTTGTCGACTTCTAAGGTGGAAATAGGGTCTTCTTGTGCCAAGCGATACTTATTGACGCCTACGATAATATCTTGTCCTGAATCAATACGAGCCTGCTTTTTTGCTGCTGCTTCCTCAATCCGAAGTTTCGGGATTCCTGCTTCAATTGCTTTGGTCATGCCTCCCAATTCTTCAACTTCTTCAATCAATTCCCAAGCTTTTTGAGCAATATCATGTGTCAGTTTCTCCACATAATAACTACCAGCCCAAGGGTCAACCGTCTTTGTAATATTGGTTTCTTCTTGTAAATAAATTTGAGTGTTCCGTGCAATTCTAGCTGAAAAATCGGTTGGGAGCGCGATGGCTTCATCTAAGGCATTGGTATGCAAACTCTGTGTGCCGCCAAAAGCCGCCGCCGACGCCTCAATAGTGGTTCGTGCCACATTATTAAATGGATCTTGTTCTGTTAAGCTCCAACCAGAGGTTTGACAATGGGTTCTTAAAGACAGCGATTTATCATTCTTTGGATGGAACTGTTTTACGAGTTTTGCCCATAGCATTCTTGCGGCACGCATCTTGGCAATTTCCATAAAGTGGTTCATGCCAATCGCCCAAAAGAAGGACAAGCGTGGTGCAAAGCTATCAATGTCCATTCCTGCATCCAGTCCTTTACGGATATACTCTAAACCATCGGCTAGGGTATAAGCCAACTCGATATCACACGTCGCGCCAGCTTCCTGCATATGATAACCAGAGATACTGATACTGTTGAATTTTGGCATGTTTTTACTAGAATATTCAAATATATCCGAAATGATTTTCATAGATGGCGTAGGAGGGTAGATGTACGTGTTCCGTACCATAAACTCCTTTAAAATATCATTCTGAATGGTGCCAGCCAATTGTTGCGGTTGTACGCCCTGTTCTTCGGCTGCCACAATATAAAACGCCATAATGGGCAACACAGCACCATTCATGGTCATTGATACACTCATGAGGTCGAGTGGAATCTGGTCAAAGAGTATTTTCATGTCCTCAACACTGTCAATTGCGACACCTGCTTTGCCAACATCACCGACGACGCGTTCATGGTCGGAGTCGTAGCCTCGATGTGTTGCCAAATCAAATGCAACTGATAAGCCTTTTTGTCCTGCTTCAAGATTTCGTCTGTAAAAAGCATTGCTTTCTTCAGCTGTTGAAAATCCGGCATATTGACGTATGGTCCAAGGTCTGCGGACATACATGGTGGAATAAGGGCCGCGTAAATTAGGTGCAATCCCAGCGATAAAATTGAGGTGTTCCACATCCTTAAGATCGTCTTTGGTGTAAGTGGATTGAACGTCGATACCTTCTGCCGTGTTGAACTTATCAATGTCTTGGCTCTTGATTCTTGATTCTTGCTTCTTTAAAGTGATATGTTGGAGGTTTTTTCTGCTCATCATTCCGCTTTTAAACGTTCTTGTTCACTACCTTCAGCCAGTCGTCTTTCCAAAACGGGCTCAATCAAGGTTTTAATAGGATTGGTTTTAAGAAATGGATACAGCTCCAAATCTTGTTTCATTGTGTCCTGTTTGTTAGGATGTCTGTTAGTTCCCAATAGAACAATTTCACCATTGTTGAACTGCTCTTGTTCTTTGGCTGCACTTTCTTTGATCTTTCTTTGAATGATGCCTTCTTTCAATTGATGCAGAAAACCACCATTGGCTTCAATATCTTTGAATAGGGTTAAGGCTTTTTCTGATAACTGTTGCGTTAGACTTTCGATATAATAAGCTCCATCTGATGGGTTGCTCACTTTGTCAAAATAACTTTCATGTTTTAGAATTAATAACTGATTACGAGCAATACGTTCTCCAAATTCATTGTCTTTATGATAAATGGCATCATAAGGCAAATTGCAAATTGTGTTCGCTCCACCTATAATAGCACTCATACATTCAGTGGTAGTGCGCAGCATATTGGTATTGTAGTCATACAGGGTTTTATTGCGCTTGGTAGGCGTAACCACTATGACACATTCCTCGTTAATACCATATTCTGAAGCCAAGGTTTTCCATAGTTGTCTTAAGGCTTTGAGTTTGGCGATTTCGAAGAAGTAATTCGTACCAACTGAAACATTGAAAATGATTTCAAGAGACTGCTTGGCTTCGCTAGCAATGACAGAATCTAAATGATTTAAGTACTCATTAGCGTGGGCAATGGCATATGCCAATTGCTGAACCATGGTAGCACCTGCATTTTGATACAGTGCCGCATTCACATTAAAAGCATTTGTGTTATCAACAATCGCATCAAAATGGGTGTGGTCATCTTTAAGGTTCGTAAACCAGTTGCCTGAACTGGCAAGATGACCGATAATGTCAGTTTTGAAATGGATATTTTCTTTGGATGGAAATGTAATGAGCTTTTTAACAAATTCAGACGATAAGAATTGGCATTCGAAATATATGAAGGTATCCGTTAGATTGATATTCACCAATAAATCCTTCATTAGAATGTCTTCGGATGGAAGAATAAATGTGATGCTTTCAGCACCTCTTTGAATGGCATTCACTGCCTTTTCATTGGATTTCTCAACATTGGCTACAAAGATGGTTTGGCAAATTTTCCATTGAGTAGCATTTGTGTTGGAGCTATCAGGGAGTGATTCAAATTGATCGGCATGGTAAAATGGTTTTACATCAATGCCTTCATTGTTCTTCCAGATGAGGGTTTCATTATAATCGGCACCTTTTAAATCGGCCTGAATTAATTGCTTCCACTGTTTTGATGAAATTTCTGGAAAATCACTAAATAAAGGTTCACTTTTCATCTTCTTTGTTTTTTATACTATCTTCATATTCAATGATATAAATATCTTCATTTTCCTTTTTCATATAGTATTTTTCACGAGCTATTTTCTCGATTCCTTCGTCTGTACTCAATTCTTTAATAGCTTTCTTATCTTTTTCAATTTCCTTTTGATAGTATTCTTTTTCATCCTGCAAGTCATCCATATCTGCATTTAATTCTCGATGTATTAACCAAGAATTGGCATCAAAAAAGAGCATCCATACCACAAATACCACAAAAATAAGAATGTAGAGATTTTTGAAAGGTTTGAGATATTTCGAATTAAAGTTCATATTAGACCAATCGTTGGTTAATGATGCTTCTTACAATATCAACAGCGACAGTATTGTATTTATTGTTTGGTATTATAATGTCAGCAAATTCTTTGGTCGGCTCAATAAACTGCTGGTGCATTGGTTTGAGGGTGTTTTGGTAACGGTGCAGCACTTCATCAAGATCCCGTCCGCGTTCTGTAATGTCACGTTTTAAACGTCTTATGAGTCGTTCATCACTATCGGCATGTACGAAGATCTTGATGTCAAAAAGTTCTCGTAATTCTGGATGGGTTAAGATCAAAATGCCTTCAACAATCATTACTTTACGAGGGTGCGTCAGTATAGTGTCTCCTGTTCGGTTGTGCTTTATAAATGAATAAACTGGTTGTTGAATGTCTTTTCCTTCACGGAGGTATTTCAAGTGCTGCTCGAGTAAATCAAAATCGATAGAGCGTGGATGATCAAAGTTGATTTTTACTCGTTCCTCATAACTCAAATGAGAGGTATCCTTATAATAGGAGTCTTGAGAGATGACACCTACTTCACCCTCTGGGAGTTCATTCAAAATCTGATTAACCACAGTTGTTTTACCACAACCGGTTCCACCAGCAATTCCTATGATGAGCATAATTTTTCTTTAGATGTTATGGCAAATTTAACCAATTCCAAAGGAATTTTAGGGTTGTATTTTTGAAACTTCGTTAACAGTTACCATATTAAGATTCTTATTGCTCCAAGCGTTCGTTATATAGTTCATAACGTCGGCTACTTCTGCGTCGGTAAGGCCCAAAGGAGCCATGGCCGTGTTGTATGTTTTACCATTTACGATAATTTCACCAGACATTCCATATTTGATGGCTTTGATACTTTCCTTGCGTTTGTTCATTAGGTAATCTGAATTATCTAAAGGCGGATAAGTTTGAGGCACACCCTTGCCATCTGGTAAATGACATTGCATGCAGAAATCTTCATATACAGTTGCTCCTCGCTCTATGCTTTTTTTTAATTGAGGGTTTTGTTTAGTTTTTGAATTGTTACAGGATAGCATGGATAAAAATAGGATAAGAATTGGAAGCATAGGTATTTTCATTATTTTTTTGGTAGCAATTTTACAATTCCAAGGTTTTCAATCCCTACATAGATATAACCATCAGGTCCTTCGTTAATAGTTCGGACGCGTCCCAATCCATCCAGAAGTCGTTCTTCTTTGACAACTTTACCATCCTTAAGTACACATTTATCCACATATTGAAATTTTAACGAGCCAACTAACAAATCACCTTTCCAGCCGGGATATTTATCACTAGTGATAAATGCCATGCCACTTGGCGCAATAGATGGATCCCAATAATGTAGCGGTTGTTCCATGCCTTCTTGCGCCGTTTTATCAGTGAATTTTGTACCGCTATAATTGATGCCATAACTGATTACTGGCCAGCCATAGTTGGCGCCAGCTTTAACGATGTTGATTTCATCGCCACCTCGAGGCCCGTGTTCGTGCGTCCACACTTCACCGGTTGTAGGATGCACTACCATCCCTTGTTGATTTCTATGACCATAGGAATAAATCGCCTTTTTAGCATTGGGTTTATTTACGAATGGATTATCGTCTGGGATGGAACCATCATCGTTCAATCGATATACTTTTCCCCCATCACGAGTAATATCTTGTGGATTGACATCCCGTTCGCCACGTTCACCAATCGTAAAATAGAGATAACCTTCATTATCAAAAACAATTCGAGAGCCAAAATGTTGGCCTTTGGTGGTATTGGGAGTTGCTTTATAGAGCAATTGTTTCTCGACCAGCTTACTGTCTTTTAATTTGGCTCTCATTAAGGCTGTATTACCGCCATCTCCTTCGCCTTCAGTAGAAGCATATGTAAAGTAGAGCCAACCGTTCTCTTTGTAGTTAGGATGCAGAGCAAGGTCCATTAATCCACCCTGACCGCGATTATAGACCTCAGGAACCCCTTCGATCAAGGTTTTCTTACCGTCTATAAAATGAATCATCTGACCTTCCTTTTCATTGATCAACATGGAATTGTCTGGTAAAAAAACAAAGCCCCAAGGAATTTTCAGGTCAGTAACTACCACTTCATAATCGTGGTTGGTGTTAACAGGATTTTTATCTTGAGCACAGGTGATAAAACTGAAAAAAGTAAGTGGAATTAGATATAAAAGTTTTGGAATCATCGTAATAAGGTTTAATTCATAAAATTAAAAAAAATTAATGTTACAATTTAAAGAAAAGGCATATATTTGCACCTCGATTTTTCACGATCGAAAAAAGATAACCAATTCGGGGTGTATCACGCAAAATAGCGTGACCGGCCTGCCAAGCCGAAGGCATGGTTATCGCGTCACGCCGATGGCGTGAAGGTCGTCACGCTTGAGGCGTGACCACCACATTAAGATTATGGATTATACTGTTTACATATTGTATAGCCAAAAACGTTCTGGGTATTATGTAGGTCAGACACATGATATCGAAAAAAGATTGATAAAGCATAATAAAAGTTTGGTTCCATCAACTAAAAGTGGTGTACCGTGGGATTTAATTCATACCCAAAGAGTTAATAACAGGTCCGAAGCACTCATTTTAGAGAAAAAAATAAAAAAGCGAGGAGCTAAACGATATTTAAATGATAACCATTTCGGGGTGTATCACGCAAAATAGCGTGACCGGCCTGCCAAGCCGAAGGCATGGTTATCGCGTCACGCCGATGGCGTGAAGGTCGTCACGCTTGAGGCGTGACCACCACACGTAAGATTATGGATTATACTGTTTACATATTGTATAGCCAAAAACGTTCAAGATATTATGTTGGTCAAACAGATGATATCGAAAAGAGATTGATAAGACACAATAATTGTTTAGTTCCATCTACTAAATATGGTGCGCCATGGGTATTGATTTTTACAGCAGAAGTTAATAACCGTTCGGAAGCACTAATTTTAGAGAGAAAGATTAAGAAAAGAGGAGCTGAACGCTATTTGAATGATAACCAATTCGGGGTGTAGCGTAGCCCGGTTATCGCGCCGCGTTTGGGACGCGGAGGTCGCAGGTTCGAATCCTGCCACCCCGACGAACCTAGAAATAGGTCACATCAAAACACTGTTAATCATATGATTTTCAGTGTTTTTTGTTTTTTTATGATTCAAGCTTTTAGTACAGAAAGATTAAGACCTCATAAAAAACTGGTTATGTTTTTATTTTCATAAACTGCTTCATTTATCATTGATTGCGGCAAAGAGGATTTTAATACTTCATAATCCTTGGGTGTCAACTTTAGAACTTACTGATTTGCCCCAAATATGTTTTTCTCGAAAACACAATAGTTTAAGCACCGAACTTTTCGGCTAAGCCGTTCTTAAAAAAAAGAGAGTTAGCCCGACCTAACAAAAAAAATCCACTATTCAGTTGCCCCACATTTTATTCTGCCTCAATGCACTCAATCAGGTTGAATATAATCGTTACATTAATTTTATTTGCCCTCTTACTTTGTTATCTTCGTAGAATGACTTCACACAACATCAACATACTTCTTGCCGATGACGACAAAGACGACTGCATGTTTTTCAAAGAAGCATTAGAGGAACTGCAACTCCAAACCAAACTCACAACAGTGCATGACGGAGAACAACTCATGCAATTGCTCACCGATAAATCGAATGACCACTTTCATGTCCTTTTCCTCGACCTCAATATGCCGCGTAAAAACGGTGCCACATGTTTGCAAGAAATCAAAAGTAGTAAAAAATTAAAATCACTTCCCGTAATTATCTTCTCCACATCTTATGACGAACAGATTGCCGACCTGCTTTACAAAAACGGAGCTCACTATTACATCTGCAAGCCCGCTGATTTTTCTGAATTTCAAAAAGTAATTCAACATGCGATTACACTTGTATCAGGAAAAAATAGTACGGAGCCTCTCAAAGAGAAGTTCTTACTCAATAATTTAAAAAAAACCGCTCATTGACATGAAACGAGCATGCTAAAAAGTTTATCACCCAAGGGAATGATTATCGGCGAACAGCATGTGACCGCTAATAAAACAATAATATAAACACATGAAAAAAACTTCAACAAAAAAACCTGCTGCTAAAAAGATTGCAGGAAACATCAATATACTTCTTGCCGATGACGACCAAGCAGATTGTCTACTTTTCAAAGAAGCTTTAGAAGAATTGCCCTTATCCACCATCCTTACCATGGTCCATAATGGCGAACAACTGATGGAAGCGATTAGCAAAAAAGGAAAGAAGCTGCCCGATGTTCTTTTCCTAGACCTAAACATGCCACGCAAAAACGGTTTTGTATCTTTAGGAGAAATAAAACGCAGCACCGAACTTCAAAAATTGCCTGTTATTATATTCTCCACGGCTTCAGATTTAGATATGGTTAAAAATGTTTTCAGAAATGCAGCACACTATTACATCTGCAAGCCTGTTGATTTTTCGCAACTGAAAAAAGTAATTTATGAGGCGCTTATACTCATCACACAGGAACATAATCAGCTCCCTCTCAAAGAAAAATTTATGTTAACAGGCGATTCTATAATAATTCCTGATAAGAAATGAAACGAGCATTTGCCATCAAAAAAATAAGTAAATCAAATGGGAGTTCCATCTGACATTAATAAAAATAATATTTACAGATGAAAGCCACTTCAACTCCAAAAAAATCTGCCACTAAAAAAGTAGCTAAAGAGAATTCTTTTCCAGTGGTTGCAATAGGCGCATCAGCCGGTGGCTTGGAAGCGATGATGGAGTTATTAAAACACCTTCCATCGGAAACAGGTATGGCATATATTTATGTGCAGCACCTTAGCCCAGACCACAAAAGCATGTTGACTGAAATTTTGTCGAAGAAAACACAAATGAAGGTGCAGGAAATTGACGACATGGATTTAATACAGCCTGATAATCTGTTTATCATTCCATACAACAAAGGCATTGAAGTAACAGACGGGCACATAAAGTTAATTCCCCGTTCAGAAACCAGTGCAGCAATTTCCATTGACATTCTTTTCTCTTCACTTGCAAAGGCGCAAAAAGAAAGAGTCATCGGTATTATTCTTTCAGGCAGTGCAAGCGATGGCACACTCGGTATTAAAGACATTAAACACGAAGGCGGATTAACCTTTGCGCAGGATGACACTGCAAAATTCACAAGCATGCCCCACTCTGCAATTGCCACAGGTGAGGTTGATTATATTTTATCGCCCAAAGAAATTGCTCTGGAATTGGCGCGATTAAGCAAACATCCCTTAATAAAAACAATTGGAGTAAAAAATGGTGAAGAAAATATAATTGAAAACAGTGATCCTGATTTAAAAATCATTCTCAACCAATTGCACAAAGCCACAGGTGTTGATTTCAGCGCGTATAAAATGACCACCATCAAGAGGCGCATCATCCGCAGAATGTTGCTTTATAAAATTAAAACACTTAAGGAATATGCAAAATTGTTGACCCAAAAAAATGAAGAGATAGATATTCTCTATCAGGATTTACTCATTAATGTCACCAGTTTTTTCCGAGACACCGACACACACAAATTTTTAAAAGAAACCCTTTTTCCCAAGTTACTGAAAAGGAAAAAAAAGGGAGAGTCGTTGCGTATCTGGGTACCTGCTTGTGCCACAGGCGAAGAAGCCTATTCCATCGCCATGATGTTGCTCGAAATTCAGGGAAGCCAAACTACCGACATACCCGTTCAGATTTTTGCCACCGACCTTAGCCAGAAGGCCATAGGTAAAGCCCGTCTTGGGGTTTATACCAAGCAGGAATTGGAAACCATTTCGCCAAAACGCATCCAGCGTTTTTTTACAAAAGATATTGGTAGCTTTCGCGTTACTAAAGCTGTGCGTGATATGTGCGTATTTGCTCCGCACAATATTTTACGCGACCCGCCTTTTTCACGTCTTGATTTTATAAGTTGTTGCAACCTGTTTATTTATTTAGATACGGCTGCACAAAAAAAAGGCCTCAATACGTTTCATTATGCTTTAAATGATGATGGTTTTTTGATGCTCGGCAAATCAGAAAACATCAGTCAGTCTGCGAACCTCTTTACGGCCTTCAACAAAAAGTTTAAAATATTTTCACGCAAAATAAATTCAGGCACTCGCACAAAGGTCTCACTATTGCCACACTATCCGCAACAAACTTTAGATGAAACAAATGTTCCGGTTTTCAATCGAAGCAATGCGCGAAATAAAATTCCGGTTCATCACAACGGACTTGACGATGCCATTGATGACGTGCTTGTTTCAGAATTCATGCCTGCAAGTGTTGTTATTAACCATCAATTGGAAATTGTACAGTTTCGTGGCACAACCGATTTATTTCTCACGCATCCAAAAGGCAAAGCCACTTTTAATATTTTAAAAATGGCGCGACCGGAAATTGCTTTTGAATTGCGCAATGCCATTTCAAAAGTCATAAAATCAAAACACCGCGTTCGCAAAAGCGGCATTGAATTGAAAGTAAATTCCACGGTCAGAATTATATCCATAGAAGTTCTTCAGCTTGAAATAGAATGGGATGAACCCCTGCTTTTAATTCTTTTCACCGAACAGGAACAAACAGAAATTTATTCGCAACAAGCGGAAGGCGGAAAAAATACCCCGATAGCTATCGGGGCGGCAAAAGACCGAAGGATAAAAAAATTAGAACAGGAATTAGCTGCAGCACACGCTGATGCGCTTGCCATCTCGCAGGAGCAGGAAGCGTTTACCGAAGAATTGCAAAGTGCCCATGAAGAAGTAGTGTCGAGCAACGAAGAATTGCAAACCGTGAATGAAGAGCTGGAAACTTCAAAAGAAGAAATAGAATCAGCCAACGAAGAACT
>JAGXIE010000053.1 GCA_024635765.1 Flavobacteriaceae bacterium
GCTGGTGCTGGAAGTAGCTGTCAAGGGAGCGTTGCATGATTTAATGACAAGTAAGAGTTAATACAATAACGTGGTGAAAAAATTCACATTTATAATCGCATTCTTTATCGCATTCTTTTCAAATGCGCAAAAAGACCTTCACGAACTATTGAAGCAATTTAACACAAATGATGTGCCTTATATTTCTGTTCAGGAATTGGCCATGCCTAAAACCAATGCGCATATTCTTGACGCTCGCGAACAAAAAGAATATCAGGTCAGTCACTTAAAAGACGCCATATTTGTTGGCTATGACAATTTCAACTTAGATTCTATCCAACATAAAATAGGTAACAAGGACGAAAAAATCGTCGTTTATTGTTCCGTTGGTATTCGCTCAGAAATCGTCGCTGACAAACTTAAAAAAGCTGGTTTTACAAACGTATATAATCTATATGGTGGTATATTTGAATGGAAAAACAATGGTTTTCCTATTTACAATTCAGAACAAAAAGAAACAGATAGTATCCATGCCTTCTCAAAGCAGTGGAGTAAATGGGTAAAGAATGGAATTAAGATCTACGATTGACAAGCTCTGAATCGAAAGTTAAGACATCTATAAGTTATGGGAATTTTATCCAGTAATATGGCCAACAGCGATAACGAAATGGCAAAAGACTTCCATTTCCCAACCTCGAAAAAAGCGCTGATTATTTTTACAAGAAATCCAGAATTGGGGAAATGTAAGACGCGCTTGGCGAAAACAATTGGAGATGAGTCAGCCTTGGATATTTACAAATATCTATTGCAGCATACTGCTACAATTTCTGAAAAAGTCAAAGCCGATAAATATATTTTTTATTCTGAAAATATTAAGCGAGATGACATTTGGAATTCTTCTGTGTTCAATAAAAAGCTGCAACAAGGTGATGATTTGGGAGAGCGTATGGAGAACGCCTTCTCTGAATTATTTGAATTAGGTTACGAAAAAGTAATCATCATCGGAAGTGATTTATTGGATTTAACTTCTGAAAATGTCACAAATGCTTTCGAGTTATTGACTGATTTTGAAAACGTCATTGGACCAGCCAAAGACGGAGGTTATTATCTTTTGGGAATGAAAAAACTTAATTCTGATATTTTCAAAAAAAAAGATTGGGGAACCTTATCTGTTCTAAAAAAAACCTTGGAAAATTTACGAGATAATAAAGTACACTTACTTATTGAATTGAATGATATCGATACCTTTGAAGATATGCAACATTATACCGAACTTGAAAAATTTTATACGATACCATGATTAAATTTATAACAGAAACTACCGAATATCTGCAAAACAAGGGCTTTGATAGTCCAGAAATAGGCATAATTCTAGGCACTGGGCTAGGTCAATTAGTTAACGAACTTGAAATTTTACACGAAGTGAGTTACAACCATATTCCAAATTTCCCAACGGCAACTGTCGAGTTCCATAAAGGAAAATTAATTTATGGTATTCTAGAAGGCAAAAAAGTCATCGTCATGCAAGGACGATTTCATATTTATGAAGGTTATTCATTGCAGGATGTGACCTATCCGGTTCGTATCATGGAAAAATTAGGGATTCATACCTTATTGGTTTCAAACGCTTCTGGGGCAATTAATTTGAATTTCAAAAAAGGTGAATTGATGCTGATTGATGACCATATCAATTTGCAAGGAAGTTCGCCGTTGGCATTTAAAGGGGTTGAACATTTGGGCGAACGCTTTACGGACATGAGCAATCCATATCATACCACCCTTAATAGTATGTTTGAGACGATAGCGAAGCGCCACAAAATTACGTTGCACAAAGGTGTTTATGCTTCCGTAGTCGGGCCTCAACTTGAGACGCGTGCTGAATACAGAATGCTCAAAATTATTGGTGCTGACGCTGTAGGCATGAGCACTGTCCCCGAAGTTATTGTTGCCAATCATTTGAATTTAAGGGTTGCTGCTGTGTC
This sequence comes from Flavobacteriaceae bacterium, assembly GCA_024635765.1. Taxonomy (GTDB): domain Bacteria; phylum Bacteroidota; class Bacteroidia; order Flavobacteriales; family Flavobacteriaceae; genus JBPOFM01. The sequence goes on from JAGXIE010000053.1 coordinate 1,962, forward strand.
AGTTTTGACTGATGAATGCGACCCAGACAACTTGAAACCTGTAGATATTTCAGAAATTATTGCCATGGCTGAAAAAGCCGAACCGAATATGATAATACTTTTTAAGGAACTGATTAAATTACTGTAAAAAAAATATGAGCTATTTAGACGCAACACACGAACTATATAAAGAAGCAGCACTAACTCCAGACATTGGCCTGTGCTGTACAACAAACGCTGTTTGGGAATTACCAGGATTAAAAATACCAAAAATCATGCAAGACATGAATTATGGTTGTGGTAGTACAGTAAGCGCTCGAGATTTGGTCAATGACCCAAAAGTACTCTATGTTGGTGTTGGTGGCGGAATGGAACTTTTACAATTCTCTTATTTTAATCGTCAAAAAGGTGGTGTCATTGGTATCGATGTGGTTGATGAAATGCTTGAAGCATCTCAAAAAAACTTCAAAATTGCTGAAACTGAAAATAACTGGTTTCGAAGTGAATTCGTAGAACTTAAAAAAGGAGATGCGCTAAATTTACCGGTTCAAGACAATTCAGTTGATATAGCTGCCCAGAATTGTCTGTTTAATATTTTTAAAGCAGAGGATTTGAAAAAAGCTGTGGAAGAAATGTATAGAGTCTTAAAACCGCATGGAAAATTGGTAATGAGTGATCCTACCTGTGAACAGGAAATGAACGACACCCTTCGCAATGATGATCGATTACGGGCTTTATGTTTAAGTGGAAGCTTACCAATTTCTGAATATGTAAAAACATTAACTGATGCTGGGTTTGGGACTATAGAAATCCGTGCGCGCAAACCTTACAGAATTCTAGATCCGAAAAATTATCCTACTGATGAGTTGATATATATTGAATCTATTGAAGTTGCAGCAATCAAGGATCCAATGCCTGAAGACGGACCATGTATTTTTACTGGCAAAGCAGCAATCTATTTCGGTGAAGCAGATCATTTTGATGATAAGAAAGGGCATTATTTATATAAAAATCAGCCTTTAGCAATGTGTGACAAAACTGCTTTGGCATTAAAAAACCTTCATAGAGATGATATTTTTATCAGTGAATCAACATTTCATTATGATGGTGGAGGTTGCTGTTAGTGTCAATCCGTTTTTAACCTAAAAGAAGAACTTTAAAGCAATTGGAAAAATACATAGACATCATATCAAAATCATATTCGGGATACTGGAATTATTTGAAACATCAAATTATTCAGGTCAATAATTGGGACAACTTTTTTTATGGTTTGATTATCATTTCCTTATTGGTGTGGGTTTTAGAAATTATATTTCCTTGGCGCAAAAACCAATCGATTTTTAGAAAAGATTTTTGGCTGGATACATTTTACATGTTCTTCAACTTTTTCCTGTTGAATTTGATTGTGCTCATTGCGTTATCTAATGCGGCTGCTGAATTTTTTAACGACTTCTTATCTGTATTTGGCCTAAAAGTATCTAGTTTTCAGCTATTCGATGTGGACGATATGCCGAGAATTTTAGGGTTAGTTATCTTCTTTATCATTAGTGATTTTGTACAATGGAATACACATCGATTGTTGCATAGAGTACCTTGGCTTTGGAATTTTCATAAAGTCCATCACTCTGTTAAGGAAATGGGATTTGCCGCGCATTTGCGCTACCATTGGATGGAACCAGTCGTCTATAAGTCTTTACTTTACATTCCGATTGCAGTAATAGGTGGTTTTGATGCGCAAGACGTTGCGATAGTTCACTTTTTTGCACTTTCGATTGGTCATTTAAATCATGCCAATTTAGGCTGGGACTATGGTTTTTTAAAATACATTTTCAATAACCCAAAAATGCACATTTGGCATCATGCCAAAACTTTACCTAAAAACGTAAGGTACGGTATCAATTATGGACTGACTTTAAGCATTTGGGATTACATTTTCAAAACCAATTACGTTCCATATGATGGGAAAGATATTGAACTTGGGTTTGAAAACGACATCGATTTCCCTAAAAATTTCTGGTCTCAAGAATTATATCCTTTTAAGCTAAAAAAATGAGCCTAAATATTAAAATTCTAACATTAGTAGGTTGCGTAGGGCTAGTAAGCTGCTTTTCTTCCAAAGGCCTTCCGATAAAGGAGGCAAAAGAAGTGCCTCAACAGGAGCAAAAAACTGATACTAACACAAAAGATATCTCATCTCAACAAGAAAATGTCATAGTTGATACATCTCCAAAAGATATTCCAATAGAAAATAAAATTGACAAACCAAAAGTTGATCATTCAAATTGGGACCGCCTTTTAAAAAAATATGTGGCCAAAAATGGAGATGTTAACTACAAAGAGTTTAAAAAAGATAGTAATACACTGAATGAATACATATCATATTTGTCTGAACAGGTGCCATCTGAAGAATGGACAGTCAATGAGCAATTGGCTTATTTTATTAATGTTTATAATGCTAACACTATCAAATTAATAATAGATAATTATCCAACAAAAAGTATTAAGGATATAAAAAATCCTTGGTTAAAGAATAGAATAAAAATTGGGAACAAAGATTTTTCCCTAGCAGATATAGAGAACGGAATTTTACGTAAAATGAATGAACCAAGAATTCATTTTGCAATCAATTGTGCTTCCTATTCATGTCCTAAATTATTGAGTACTGCTTATACATCTAGTAATGTTCAGGAATTGATGGAGCGAGCTACGAGAGAATTTATCAATAATCCTTCAAAAAATAAGTTAGAAAAAGACGAAGTGAAAATATCTGAAATCTTTAAATGGTACAAGAGTGATTTTACAGAAAGCATGACTATTATAGACTATATCAATCAATATTCGGACGTAAAATTATTTCCTAATGCCAAAGTTGGCTATATTGATTATAATTGGAGGCTAAACGAACAAAACTAATTATTCGGTTTTTTCGTAAAGATTTATATGATAAGCATAATAATTCCTATTCTTAACGAAGCCGAAACTATCGGAAAGCTTATTCAGCATTTGATAGAAAATAATTCAGCACAAAATGATTTGGAAATTATTATCGTAGATGGCGGAAGTAGAGATGGGTCTCAAGATATTATTAAAACATTACTGTCGGGTCGAGCGCAGTCGAGACCTCGCCATGGCTTCTCGACTGCGCTCGAAGTGACAGAACTTTTATTTTTAAATTCAAAAAAAGGGAGAGCCAAACAAATGAATTCTGGTGCTAAAATAGCTAAAGGACATATATTTTATTTTTTACATGCTGATTCCCTTCCTCCTGAAAATTTTGACAAACTTATTATCGCTGAAGTTGAAAAAGGCAATAAAGCAGGCTGTTTCAGGATGCAGTTTGATAGCGATCATTGGTGGCTGTGTTTGGTGAGTTGGTTTACGAAATTTCGTTGGAGAGCCTGTCGTGGTGGCGACCAAAGTCAGTTTATCACACGAGAATTATTTGAAGATATTGGTGGATTTGATGAGTCCTACGTTATTTATGAAGACAATATTCTCATCAATCAA
>JAGXIE010000054.1 GCA_024635765.1 Flavobacteriaceae bacterium
GAATCACCTGCCATGCGCATGTTGATGCGAAAATTGCAAGTGGATAATTATCTGGGTTTGGTCGCTGCAAGTTCGGTCATTCGTCCAGGTGTTGCTAAAAGTGGGATGATGCGTGAGTATATTTTGCGCTATCGTTATCCCGAACGTCGCAAGGAAGCGCATCCTGTCTTATTGCAGATTATGCCAGAAACTTTTGGTGTGATGGTCTATCAGGAAGATGTGATTAAGGTGGCTCATTATTTTGCAGGGCTCGATTTGGGGGAAGCTGATATGTTGCGTCGTGGTATGTCGGGGAAATTCCGTTCGCGAGAGGAGTTCATGAAGGTGAAGCAACGGTTTTTTGACAATTGTAAAAAAGCTGGAAAACCAGATGATTTGGTTGCCGAAGTGTGGCGACAAACCGAAAGTTTTGCTGGGTATGCCTTTGCAAAAGGTCATTCCGCATCGTATGCTGTCGAAAGTTATCAGAGTTTGTTTTTAAAAGCTTATTTCCCGTTGGAATATATGGTGGCGACTATTAATAATTTTGGTGGATTTTACAGTACGGAACTCTATGTCCACGAAGCCAGAATGCATAATGCCATCATTGAAGCACCTTGTATTAATCACAGTTTTACACAAGCCGTGATTCATGGGAAAACTATTTATTTGGGGTTTATGTTTTTGCAATCCTTTGAATCAAAAACTATCAAAAGAATTGTGAAAGAGCGCACCCAAAATGGAGATTATCAGAGTCTGGATGATTTTATTGAGCGTGTGGCGATTTCCATTGAGCAGATTTCGATTCTCATTAAAATTAATGCTTTTCGTTTTACAGGAAGCAACAAACGCGAATTGCTTTGGGAAGCCCATTTGAAAATCAGCAAACACGTGGTTCAGGAACAAGTGGTGACCTTGTTCAAAACGGAACGAATCCATTATAAAACACCCGAATTGCCAAGTACAGATTTAGAAAATGCCTTTGATGAAATGGAATTGTTAGGTTTTCCATTATGCAATCCGTTTCATCTATTGGAGAAACAATCTGTAAATTCTATGCGAGCCAAACATTTGGAAGCTTTGGAAGGAAAAACAGTGACGATTGAAGGGTATTTAATTACTACCAAAAACACCAAAACATCCAATGGAAAAATCATGCACTTTGGGAATTTCCTCGATAGAGATGGCGATTTTGTAGATACCGTTCATTTTCCACCTATCGCGGCAAAATATCCATTTAGAGGAAGAGGAATTTATAGCATTACAGGCAAAGTGGTGATAGAGTTTGATTGTGTGACCATTGAAGTGTCGCAGATGGAACGGCTGGCGGTTATTGAAGACCCGCGTTATTCTGAAAAAACACAAAAGGAATTGGCATCATGAGTTACCAACGCTCCATAATACATATGGATTTAGATACGTTTTTCGTGTCCTGTGAACGCTTGCTCGATAGCCGCTTGAATGGGAAACCTATTCTCATTGGAGGAACAACCGATAGAGGTGTGGTGGCATCGTGCAGCTATGAGGCACGGAAATTTGGGATTCATTCCGCAATGCCTATGCGTATGGCGAAACAGTTATGTCCAGAAGCCATTGTTTTGCGGGGCAATTCGGGAACTTACACGAAATATTCTGAAGATGTAACCAACGTCATCAAAGATACAGTGCCACTCTACGAAAAATCATCTATTGATGAGTTTTATATTGACTTGACTGGGATGGACAAGTTTTTTGGCTGTCATAAATTGGCATCCGAACTGCGTCAGCGCATCATCCGAGAAACCGGATTACCCATTTCTTTTGGTCTGTCAGTCAATAAAACCGTATCCAAAATTGCCACTGGCGAGGCAAAACCAAACAATGAGATACGAATACTTACAGGAAACGAAAAACCATTTTTAGCGCCATTATCGGTCAAAAAAATTCCGATGGTTGGGAACGTGACCTATAAATCTTTGTGTGATTTGGGAATCAAACAAATCAGGACGGTTCAGGAAATGCCTATGGAATTGATGTACAAAGTACTTGGCAAAAATGGGTTGACTATTTGGAGCAAAGCGAATGGTATTGATAACAGTCCGGTCATACAATACCACGAACGAAAATCCATTTCCACCGAGCGCACTTTTGACAAAGACACAACAGACGTTGCAAAATTAAAAGGGATGGTCATTGCAATGGCAGAAAACTTGGCATATCAACTGCGTCGTGGCAACAAATTAACGGCATGTGTAATGTTTAAAATTCGTTATTCCGATTTTCAGACGCACATACAACAAGTTCGTATTCCGTATAGTGCGATGGACCATACCATCATTCCTGTGGTGCTGGATTTGTTTGAAAAACTCTACAACCGACGCCTTTTAGTACGATTGATTGGTGTGAAATTCAGTCATCTTGTAGAGGGAGGGCACCAAGTAAATTTGTTTGAGGATGACACCAAGTTTCTTAATTTGAGCGACGCCATTGATAAAATGCGTGAGCGTTATGGAGACAGGTCTGTTATAAGTGCGGCAGGAATGGAAGCAAAATCCATTAGTCGATGGAACCCATTTACAGGTGAACCTCCTCCGCTTTTAGCGAATAGAAGAGCCTAAAGAAAATTTCAGGTTTCAGGTTTAAAGGTTGCTAATCAAAAACAAAAATTAACCTTTGCTAACTGCTAACTGCTAACTGCTAACTGCTAACTGCTAACTGCTAACTGCTAATTATAAATTATAAATTGGAATTTGGTATTTTCTTTTTGAGATTTTTCCCCGTACCTTTGAAACTACCCAAATAATAAACTTATGTTCGATAACTTTTGGTTTAACGTGCAATACGGCATCAACCATGTTCTGGATATCAATGCCTACGACCATGTTCTTTTTTTAATTGTAATATCGGTACCCTATCTATTTAAAGATTGGAAACGTGTCTTGCTATTGATCACCATGTTTACACTTGGGCATACGCTATCACTAGCTATGGCTGTCTATGGCATCATAAGTGTGGATGCAAAATTAGTAGAATTCCTGATTCCGATGACCATTATGGTTGTAGCATTGTACAACGTATTTACCGCAGGGAAAAAGGCGCCAAGTGAAAAAGTTGGGATTTTGTTTTTATCGACCTTGTTTTTTGGATTGATACATGGGCTCGGTTTTGCGAGGCATTTTTCAAAGCATATTAGGGACGGTGAAAACAAACTGATTAAGATGCTGGAATTTGCCTTGGGAATAGAAATTGCACAGATCATCATCGTATTTATCGTCTTGTTTTTAGGATTTTTATGCCAAACGATTTTTAGATTTTCAAAACGTGATTGGGTAGTGGTGATTTCGGCGATTGTGGTTGGTTTGGTAATTCCAATGCTTGTCCATAGCAAGCTATTTGCTTGATGATCTGTAAGTTTTGGTAAAATTTTAACTCTAAAAATAGATAAAGTAAAATACGAACCTACTATATTCGTTATAGATTTGCGTTAGGGATTGCAGCGGTATCCTTTTAAGGGTTTTTAAAAGCCTTAAAAGATATAGCCGGAAAGCCCGGCCCAAAGGGTAACGCCCAAATAATTAAAATTGATTAATGCCAAAGAAAAAACAGTTACGTTACGATAAAGCATATTTAAGAATGGCGCAAGAATGGGGAAAGCTCTCCCATTGCAAGCGTAAACAAGTGGGAGCTATAATTGTAAAGGACAGAATGATTATTTCCGACGGCTACAATGGTACACCAACAGGCTTTGAGAATTATTGTGAAGATGATGCAGGATATACAAAATGGTACGTGTTACATGCAGAAGCCAACGCCATCTTAAAAGTTGCCGCATCAACACAGTCGTGTCAAGGTGCAACACTTTACTTAACACTTTCACCTTGTAAGGAATGTAGTAAGTTGATACACCAAGCTGGAATCGTACGTGTCGTATATCTTGAAGGCTATAAAGATGATTCAGGGTTGCAGTTTTTGGAAAAAGCAGGCATAGAATTACATCTCATAGTAGATTCGCAAGCAGAATGAAACATTCGTGCAACATATTAAAGCATTTAATGGAATGTCTAAAGGATGTTCCATCTGTCCTTTAAAAAAGTAATATAGACAGATGAAAATTAACAAAAAATATATCCCTCTAATAGTCGGTTTCGCGATTGCGGCTGGCATCCTTATTGGCGGGAAACTCAATTTTACAGATACTTCTGACCGTTTGTTTACATCCAACAGTAAAAAGGACAAGCTTAATAGACTCATTGATTATATTGATTATGAGTATGTGGACGACGTCAATACCGATAGTATCGTAGATGTGACAGTAAACGGGATTTTGGATAATCTCGACCCTCATTCCACATATATCCCAAAAAGTGAAATGCAACGTGTCACCGAAAACATGAAAGGTGATTTCGTAGGTATCGGAGTGAGTTTCTATACTTATAAAGATACCATTGCAGTCATTAGACCTGTTGAAGGTGGCCCAAGCGAGAAAGTCGGTATCAAAAGTGGTGATCGTATTATCATGGCTGATGGTGATTCTATATTTGGAAGAACATTGAGCAATGAAGATATCATCAAGAAGTTAAAGGGTGAGAAGGACACTAAAATCAAATTAACGGTTTACCGCAAAGGACAGCCTAAACTACTTGAGTTTTTGGTAAAGAGAAGTGATATTCCAATTAATAGTGTGGATGCAGCTTACATGTTGACACCGAAATTAGGCTATATAAAAATCAACCGATTTGCAGAATCAACTTACAAAGAGTTCAAAAAAGCATTGGATCGCCTTCAAAACCAAGGTGCTACAAAACTGGCATTAGATTTAAGAGATAATCCAGGTGGGTTTCTTGGCATTGCTGAACAGATCATAGATGAATTTTTAGAAGATGATAAGCTTATTTTGTTCACGAAAAACAAATCGGGTAAAATAGAAAAGAGCTATGCCACTAAAAGAGGTGACTTTGAGGAAGGAGAGGTGTTTATTTTAATTAATGAAAATTCCGCTTCGGCGAGTGAGATTGTGGCGGGAGCACTCCAAGATAATGATAAGGGTACCATTGTGGGTCGTCGCAGTTATGGCAAGGGTCTTGTGCAACGCGAGATGTCACTAGGTGATGGTAGTGCAGTGAGGCTTACGGTTTCGAGATATTATACACCGACAGGACGTTCCATACAGAGACCTTATGAGAATGGTAAAAGTGATGAGTACTACAGAGATTATTACAAGCGTTTAAGTACTGATGAGTTAAATGACAAATCCCATATAAATGTGGCCGATTCATTGAGGTTCATTACACCAAAGGGTAAAGTCGTATATGGAGGTGGAGGTATTATACCAGATATTTTTGTGCCATTGGATGCCAATATTCAAAACGAAACCATCAATTATATCCTTAATCGAGGCTACATCAGCTATTTTGTGTTTGAAGAATTGGATAAGGACCGATGGGCGTTTAATGGAGTCACGAGAAGCGATTTTATAAAGAATTTTGAGGTAAGCGATGACATTGTAGTGCGCTTTCAGGAGTATTTAAGTGAGAAAGAACGTGTTCAAATTACCTTTGTTGCATACAATTCAGAAATGAAGCAATTGATTAAAGCTTCATTGGCAGAACAACTTTTTGGGCATGATGCCTACGAAGAAATCATGAATAAAACAGATGATATGATTGAGGAGGTAATTAAGTTGAGTAAAGATCAATAGTCTAAACCTTATCATGCACATGGCTGTCAATACCGCCATTCCAAATCGTTAATATGTCTGTTGCCACTTGTGCACCGCTGCCACTTGCAATCGCAAACTGACTTCTCCAGCCAGCTAAAGTTCCAGCCACGTAAAGTCCTCTTTCGACCAAATGATTATCGCTTTTGAGCCAAATTCGCTCTTTTTCTGTTACAGCTCTAGGATGTGGTTCAATGTAAGTTTCCAATCCTTTTATATTCATGAGGTTAGTATAACCAGCGGCAACTACCACAATTTTTGAAATGTAAGTAGATTTATTTGTTGAAACCTTATAGCCATCATCTATTCTAATAATCTCTGTGACTTTCTCATTATCAATTTGAAAGACGTGTGGATATAAGTTGGTCAATTGCGCTTTTCCATTTTCTAAAATAGATTCTCCAGTAGTGCCAGGCGTGAGTCCCAATACGTTATTAAATTGAGCATTTTGCAAATGCGAAGCTCTTTGATGCACCACAATCCCGATTTTTTTATCCTGAGCGTAGGGTTTATTCTTTGCAGACCCTAAAACTAAAGCGCAGGACAGTCCAGCAGAGCCACCACCGACTATGAGTGCATCAAACATCAATTTTTCTGTTTTGAAAGTTTTTCAATACGTTTGGAAGTCCTCAAAATCTGCAACAGGATAATGGCACATAAAGAAGCCATTATAACAATAATTGCAATGATGCTTTCTCCTTCAAAAAGAGCATCAAAATTGAGTTTTGTTGCATTGAAAATGATAAGTCCCAGTGCTATTATAGATAATATGATAGTTGCAATTTTCATATAAATGATTTGATTTAGTTAGGACACTTCGAACAATGCCTTGATGTTGTGAGCGAACAATTTCACTGCAATAGCCAATAAAATTACACCGAACACTTTTCGAATGATACTGATTCCGTTTGGTCCCAAAAATCGTTCAATTTTAGCCGATGTTTTTAAGACTATAAAGATAATAATAACATTCACAATAATAGCCACAATGATATTTTCTAATCTGAACTCGGCCCTCAATGAAAGCAATGTAGTCAAACTGCCTGGCCCTGCAATCAATGGGAATGCCAACGGAAATACCGATGCCGTTGAAATATCTGTTTCCTCATGCTTGTATAAAGTAATTCCCAAAATCATTTCCAATGCTATGAAGAATAAGATAAACGCACCAGCCACAGCAAATGAGTTGACGCCGATACCAATTAAAGACAGGATATTTTGTCCTAAGAACAAAAATAATATCAAAATGATTCCAGCAATAATAGATGCTTTCTCACTTTGTATGTGACCAACTTTTTTCCGTAGATCTATGATTATTGGAATGTTCCCAATAATATCAATCACCGCAAAAAGAACCATAAATGCCGTAAAAATTTCCTTAAAATTGAGTTGCATAGAATTGCTCTTTAAATTTTTTGCAAAAGTAGGTCATTAATACTGATTTTGAGCGTTAAATAACAGTTAAGTTTAAGTATTTTTGTGCTATGTTTCAACTAGGAAAAACCATCGTATCAGAAGAGATCATTGAAAAGGATTTTGTATGTAATCTGTCAGCTTGTAAAGGTGCGTGTTGTGTTGATGGCGACGCTGGAGCGCCTCTGGAATTGGAAGAGACAAAAATACTTGAGGGCATTTATCCTAAAGTTAAACCTTTTCTTCGCAAGGAAGGTATTGCTGCAATTGAATCGCAGGGGATATTTACTACTAATGATTTTGGAGAACACGAAACGCCTTTAATTAATGGTGCCGATTGCGCTTATGTGATTTTCGATAAAAAAGGAACTGCATTATGTGCTATTGAGGAAGCCTATAATCAAGGTGTAATCAATTGGAAGAAGCCTGTTTCTTGCCATTTATATCCTGTTAGAGTTAAAGATTATACCGAATTTTCAGCGGTAAATTATCACAAGTGGGAAATCTGTGATGATGCATGTGCCCTAGGTAAAGAACTACAAGTGCCTGTTTATAAATTTGTGAAACAAGCGCTGATTCGCAAATTTGGTGAAGATTGGTATATGGAATTGGAGAAGGTTGCTGAAAAGTATAAATAATACATTGCACGAAATCTGCAATATTGATCTAGCTAATACCTTAGAGTTTTTTAGTTAAGCAATTTTAAAAACTTTGGAGCGAATAGGGATTTGAACATTGACTTTTGTGCCTTTTGCTTTTCCATCAGTGTCGTACAAATCTTCGATTTCGATTTTATAATCGTTTGTAAACCCTTTTGAAAAATTTGCTAAACGCGCTTTGGTAATGGCAATACCAACCGATTTTCGTTTTAAAAGTTTATTGCTATTGATACGTTCGGATTCTTTTCGGCCAACGCCATTGTCAATGATATTGATACTTATGTATTCTTCATTGGGTTTTGTGACAGTCAATCTTATTTCTTTATTGTCTTTTTTTGAAGACAGACCATGCCAGAGAGCATTCTCTAAAAAAGGTTGCAGAATCAACGATGGTACTCTGATATTTGAAATGTTGATGGATGGGTCTAGTTCAACCTGAAAATCAATTTCATTTGAAAACCGAATGTTTTCAATATTCATATATAACTTCATTGTATCTAGCTCATCTTCTAAGGTCATTTCCTTTTCGGTAGATGCAATAAGGATTTTCCGTATCAGTTTTGAGAATTTATTCAGGTAGTAAACGGCATTTTCCTTCTCATTATTAATGATGTATAATTTAATGGAGTTGAGCGAATTAAAAATAAAATGAGGATTCATTTGGCTTCGGAGCATATCTTGTTCTAAAGTCAATATCTGCTTTTCTTGTTTAAGTTGTTGGTTTCTGTTAAACGCAATTATTAAACCAGCAATAACAAGTAAACCAAATAAGGTGAACCAGAATATTTTTTGATTGCGTTCTAATTTCGATTTTACGAGTTCGTTCTCATTGGCAAGTGCTTTTATCTCGTTGTTTTTGGCTATATTTCCATATTGCACAATGATATCACTAACATACTGCATATTGCGTTCGTTGAAAATCGTTTTTTCTAATTCAATGGCATTCTTATAATAAGACATTGCGGCTTTATAATCACCTGTTTTATTATAGAGTTCAGATAGTTTTATACTTGCATCCACAATTGCGGATTTTAAACTATATTTTTCAGCAATGGTTAATCCTTTTTTAAGATTTTCTTCGGCTGATTTATAAGAATTCATTTCCATTTCCGTCCAGCCTAAATTGACATATGTAGATGCAATATAAAATTGATCGTTGATTTTAATCGCTTTTTTCAATCCTTCCTCAATAATGATTTTAGCGTCGGTAAATTTCTTTTGTTTGATATAAACTTGTCCAATGCTATTATAGCAAATAACACGTCCGACTTCGGAATCAATTTGGTTATTGTAATCGAGAGAGCGTTTGTAGTTTTTGAGTGCTAGATCCAGTTCGCCTTTAGCTTCGTTAGCATAACCGATATTTTGATAATTGATTGCCAATCCTAATCGATTATTGAGTTTTTTCCCAATGACCAATGATTTTTCAAATTCTTTAGTGGCCAGATCATACTGTTTCAAAGTTAAGTATATATTGCCCATACTATTTTGAGATACTGCAATGCTAGCCTTTAGTGATTTAGATGGCGCTTCAACCGTATTTGCAATGTCCAATGCTTTTTTATGATAATCCAAAGCAGGTTTTATGATGTCCATTCTCCTGTAGACAACACCTATCATATTTAGGCTGACGACTTCCAATTCAACATTGTCAATCAATTCAGCTAGTTTATAGGCTTTTTGATGTTCTTCTAGAGCCTTTTCATAGTTAGAAATATCCCTGTAGATAATGCCCAATGAATTCAAGGCATAAACTTGTGTTTCAATATATCTTATAGATCTTGTCTTATACAAAAGATCCTTCATTTTAAGGCTGTCCTTACTAAATTCTGCGAAAAGCGAATCAATCACTTTGTAGTTTTTTGGCTGTGTTTTTACTGCATAACCAACAGTATTGTCAAAAACTGAATCCTTTGAAGTTTGAGCATGGATAAAGGATGAGCATGTTATTACTAAAAAAAAAATAACGCATAGCATAGAAATGCATCTCGCAGATGTTGCTATTTTAGGGAGTAAATACTGCATTTATAGTTATAACTTTTCTAAAAAGTCTGATTTTCGTTGACGAGCTACGGGAATTTTATGATTGGATTCCAATACTACATAGCCTTCGTTTTTTATAAACTCTTTTATTTTATTTAGGTTGATAATATAGGAATTATGAATTCTAAAAAAGTAATGTTCGGGTAATATTTCATTAACTTCCTTAAGTTTTTTTGTAATCAATATTTTTTGTCCATCGGCAGTTACAATCGTACTATAGTTTCCGTCAGATTCAACAAATAGAATGTTATCAATGTCTAAAAAGATAAGTTTACCGTCGGTATTGATAGTGACTTTTTTTTGTTCGTACTTTGCGTGGAAATTTATTAAGGCCTCTTCGACCTTTGACGAATTGAAAAATTTGGAGTTGTGCTTTTTTATTTTAAGAATTGTCTCGTCCAGATCGTCAGAATCAATTGGTTTCAAGAGATAATCAATGGCCTCATGCTTTAATGCTTTTATGGCAAATTCGTTGTATGCAGTAGTAATAACCACGGCAAAATTTTTGTTGTTAAGTTTTCCTAAAAACTGAAACCCATCCATAGTGGGCATTTGAATGTCTAAAAACAAACAATCAGGAGAGTTATGATTAAGATATTCTATCGCATCTTCTGGATTAGAAAATGTATTAATGACCTCTATCTCATCACTGAAATGAGTCAATTCCCAAGATAAACTTTGAATTGCTTTAGGTTCGTCATCAACTATAACTGCTTTAATCATAATTATAAAGATAATAATATAACTATATGTGAGACATTACAATTGTGTAATTAGTAGCTTTTTCTGTGTCGCGAGTGATATTTCAGTGATTATTAAACCATTGCGTAAATTGAAAATTAGGGACATCGAAAATCAATAATTTTTTAAAATTACCAATTGTACAGTTTTTGTTACCAACTATACAAATATGTGCTTTAATAAGAAATATTTTAGAGATATTGGCTTTAAGATTTTATTTTATCAATTAAAAATTTTTAAAACAGAGTGATCGTGGGGATTCACTTTAAATTTGATTAAATGCTATTAATCATTAGGGGAAAAAGTCAGGATTTGAAGCCTGACTTTTTTGTAAAACGAAAATTGAATTTTATTATTGACAGTTAGGTTTAGTTAGTTAAGTTAATTATTGAGTTAAAAAAAAGAGAGTTTTGTGACTCTCTTTTTTTTTATTAAAATAAATTGGCCCAAAAACAACAAAATTAGAATTTTTTTAATGTTTCAACTATCCTTAGTTCATAGGGTATGCGACGGTTTTGTATTTTTTAAATCATTGAAAATCAGCAAATTAAAATTTAATCCTAAAAATCGCTTGTAGCTCCGATAAACACTGCGTTGTTAAAAACTTGTTAACATTGTTTATAAAAATACCTTTCATTTTCGACTACATTTTTGAATCTTTGTTAGTCCCATATCGTTCCATTTTTTTGTATAATTTTCCAATAAAAACTAATAAATAATGTCTCACTTTACAGAACCAATATTGCAAGAAAACAAAGATCGATTTGTCATTTTTCCTATCCAGCACCATGATATTTGGGAATGGTATAAAAAATCGGAAGCAAGCTTTTGGACCGCAGAAGAAATTGATTTGCACCAGGATTTGACCGATTGGAAAAACAAATTGAATGATGATGAGCGTTATTTCATTAAGCATATTTTAGCTTTTTTTGCTGCAAGTGATGGCATTGTAAATGAAAATTTGGCAGAGAATTTTGTCAATGAAGTTCAATATAGCGAGGCGAAGTTTTTCTACGGTTTTCAAATTATGATGGAAAATATCCATAGTGAAACCTATTCTTTATTGATTGATACTTATGTGAAAGATGAGGTAGAGAAAGATAAGCTATTCAATGCTCTTGAAAATTTTCCGGCCATTAAGAAAAAAGCCGATTGGGCTCTTAAATGGATAGAATCAGACTCGTTTGCAGAACGCTTAATCGCATTTGCAGCCGTAGAAGGGATCTTTTTTTCTGGTGCATTTTGCTCAATTTTTTGGTTGAAAAAACGGGGATTGATGCCAGGATTGACCTTCTCTAACGAATTGATATCCAGAGATGAAGGTGTGCATTGCGATTTTGCTGTGCATCTTCATAACAAACATTTAGTCAATAAAGTTCCTAAAGAGCGAATCAGGGAAATACTTATGGATGCTTTAAACATCGAAAGAGAGTTTATTACTGAATCCTTGCCTGCAAGTTTAATTGGTATGAATGCTAATTTAATGGCGCAATATCTTGAGTTCGTCACCGATAGACTTTTGAGTGAGTTAAATTGTGACAAAGAGTATAATACAGCAAATCCATTCGATTTTATGGATATGATCTCGTTACAAGGTAAAACCAATTTCTTTGAAAAGCGCGTATCTGAATACCAAAAAGCAGGTGTTCTCAACAAAGAAGAAGAAAAAGATAAATTCAGCTTTGATGCTGATTTCTAATAGTTGTATTCCTTATTAAAACTGAATAATTTCATTAATAAATAGGAATCAAATTAATTAATCTAAACAATTTGATTTGAAGTATTTAGACTTTTCCGAGCTATCGGAAGCAGCCTAATTGACCTTAAATTTTAAACCAACTAACTAATTAACCCATTTTCTGGAAAGAGGTATTCAGAAAATTAAATAACGTGTAGACTATGTTTGTATTAAAAAGAGACGGCCACAGAGAGCCCATGATGTTTGACAAAATCACTGCCAGAGTGAGAAAACTGTGCTATGGACTTAACGAATTAGTCGATCCGGTTAAGGTCGCTATGAGAGTTATAGAAGGTCTGTATGATGGCGTGACGACGAGTGAATTGGATAATTTAGCAGCAGAGATTGCAGCAACCATGACCACGGCACATCCAGATTACGCACGTTTGGCTGCTCGAATTTCTGTCTCTAATCTACATAAAAACACAAAAAAATCTTTCAGCGAAGTTATGGAAGATTTATACCTATATGTCAATCCTCGTACTGGCAAGAAAGCACCTTTATTGGCTGATGATGTATATGAAGTCATTATGGCGAACAAGGAGAAATTGGATTCTACAATTATCTACAACCGTGATTTTGGATACGATTACTTTGGATTCAAAACGTTGGAACGTTCTTACTTATTAAAATTGAACGGTGAGATTGCAGAGCGCCCACAGCACATGTTGATGCGAGTATCTATTGGGATTCATTTAAATGATTTAGATGCTGCCATTGAGACCTATGAGTTAATGTCCAAAAAATATTTTACACACGCAACACCTACACTTTTTAATGCTGGAACACCAAAACCTCAAATGTCGTCTTGTTTTTTATTAACTATGAAAGACGATAGTATTGATGGGATTTATGACACATTAAAAAACACGGCTAAAATCTCGCAATCAGCAGGTGGTATTGGCTTGTCTATTCATAATATTCGTGCTACTGGAAGTTATATAGCAGGGACAAATGGAACCAGTAATGGAATAGTCCCGATGTTGCAAGTGTTTAACGATACAGCTCGTTATGTAGATCAAGGAGGTGGAAAACGTAAAGGAAGTTTTGCCATTTATATGGAAACATGGCACGCCGATATTTTTGATTTTTTAGACCTAAAGAAAAACCACGGAAAAGAAGAAATGCGAGCAAGAGACCTGTTCTATGCGATGTGGATTTCCGATTTGTTCATGGAACGTGTACAGGAAAATGGCGATTGGACATTGATGTGTCCTAACGAATGCCCTGGATTATGTGATGTACATAGTGAAGAATTTGAAGCGCTTTATACAACATATGAAAAAGAAGGCAAAGGCCGAAAAACAATAAAGGCGCGTGAACTTTGGGAAAAAATATTAGAATCACAAATTGAGACGGGGACACCTTATATGTTGTATAAAGATGCAGCAAATCGTAAATCGAATCAGAAAAATTTGGGAACAATTCGTTCATCAAATTTATGTACGGAAATTATGGAGTACACATCTCCAGATGAAATCGCTGTATGTAATTTAGCATCTATTGCTTTACCGATGTTCGTTAAGAATGGTGAATTTGACCACAAAGAATTGTTCAAGATTACAAAAAGGGTAACCAAAAATTTGAATAGGGTGATTGATAGGAATTATTACCCTGTTATAGAAGCCGAAAATTCAAATATGCGTCACAGACCGATTGGATTGGGAGTTCAAGGTTTAGCAGATACATTTATCATGTTAAGAATGCCTTTTACTAGCGATGAAGCGAAAAAATTAAACCAAGATATTTTTGAGACGCTTTACTATGCCGCAGTGACTGCAAGTATGGAAGAAGCACAAAAAGACGGACCTTACCAAACCTACAAAGGGTCTCCAATTAGTGAAGGTGAATTCCAACATAACCTCTGGGGAATTAAAGATGAAGAGTTAAGTGGCAACTGGGATTGGGCAAAACTACGTAAAGAGGTGAAAAAACATGGTGTTCGTAATTCTTTGTTAGTGGCGCCAATGCCAACAGCAAGTACCTCACAAATTCTTGGTAACAACGAATGTTTCGAACCTTATACATCTAATATTTATACACGACGTGTATTGTCTGGTGAGTTCATTATTGTGAATAAGCATTTGTTAGAAGATTTGGTAGAGTTAGGACTTTGGAACGAAGGATTAAAACAAGATATCATGAGGGCTAACGGATCGGTTCAAAATATCGATAACATTCCCCAAGAGATCAAAGAGCTATACAAAACGGTTTGGGAGTTAAGTATGAAAGACATTATCGACATGTCTCGTCATAGAGGTTATTTTATTGACCAATCTCAGTCACTCAATCTGTTTATGGAAGGAGCAACAATGGCTAAATTAACATCGATGCATTTCTATGCATGGAAAAGCGGTTTAAAGACTGGAATGTACTATTTGCGTACGAAGAGTGCAGTGGATGCTATTAAATTCACATTGGATTCAATGAAAAAAGAGGAACCAACGGCAGAGATTGCTGAAGTTGTCGAAATTGATGAAACCGTGGTTATTAAGCAAAAGCAACAAGCAGCAAAAACAGCGGTAAAGTTTGCTCAAGAAACAACGGAAGTTAAACCATTGACGGCTGAAGAAATGAAATTATTGATTGCACAGTCTAAAGAAGCTGAAGGTGATGATTGCTTAATGTGTGGGTCTTAATATATTAAGTAAGTACTATAAAAAACGCCAACTCGCAAGAGTTGGCGTTTTTATTATGTCAGATGTAATTTATTATGTCTGTCCATCTGCACTCGTTATAGTAGCAGGTTTTACCGAACTGTCATGAGCATTATAATATTCTTCCAAGAGGTTCATGGTTGCGTTCAATAAGTCTTTAGTTTCTAGTAAAACACTAAAGTATAATGTCGTATTCTTCGGGCTAGATTCTTCAGAACGTGTGCGCTCTACTTGCTTCTGGATTTTATCGGTTACAAGAGTAATAATTTCTTTTTTCCTACCCAAAATAATCCCTATTTCTTCAAAGGATCGTGATTCAAATGCATTTCTTGTATTATTGAAAAATTGCTCAAAACGTTCGTCGACTTCCTTTAATTCTTTTATTTGGCTAAATTTTAATTTTTTGTGATTGTTATGGATATGCTTGTAGCTTATTTTAGAAATATATTCTAAAGATTGTGCCATATCCTGAAGATATCCTAATATATTGATGTAAAAATTACTAGCACCAACGCTGGAATCATCTAAATTTTTGATGAAATAAAAGATGTTGTCTCGCAGCTCATCAATTTCGTCAGAAAGCTTAACCACTTGCTTCTTGTTCTTCTTCAGCAAATTCAAATCCTGTGTTGCAAGACCATTGATGGCATTAGTATAAATCTTATTGCCTCGTTTTACCACATTGGAAATATTATCTGCACTTTCATGGATGACGCCTTGTACTGATTTGCTTTCCGATTTTTGCAATCTGTCTTCAGCTTTTAACTCCTTGCCTTTTTTATTGTGTGAAATATAATTCCTTACCAACAACATAATTGCGATTAACAACAGAATCCCAACCATTGACGGCACATGTATGTTTATGATCACAACAATTGTTGCAGCCGCAATAAAAGCAATGAATGCTGTGAAGAACCATCCACCGATTACATTTAACACACCGGCAACTCTATAAACGGCACTTTCAGCACCCCAAGCCCTATCTGCCAACGATGAACCCATGGCAACCATAAACGTAACATATGTTGTTGAAAGTGGTAATTTCATTGAAGTTGCCAATGAAATAAGTACACTAGCAACCATTAAGTTTACGGCTGCTCTAACCATATCAAAAGCAGGGATTTCGTATGTCTTCGACTTTTTAAGAGAAATCATTGGTTTTTCAAATTGCTTTTCGATTTTTGCGTTCCAAGAATTCGGGAGTATGTATGATGACATTTGGGAAGTTGCCATGGCAAATCTCACAAATCCTCTTGATAAAAAATTGGGCTGAAAACGCTCTTTTCCGTCACCTTCTCTTGAGAGGTTAATTTCAGTTTCTGTAACACTCTTGGCTTTTTTGGAGAACCAAAGAGTTAAAACCATTACAAGCCCCGAAAGCACCAACAATAAAGTTGGTGTTGGTACTTTGTCTGCCAAGAACCCCATACTGAAAGATTCTGCAGGTACACCAGAAGCAACCCAAGCTTCGTATGACTGCCACGCGGCAATAGGAACACCTATAAAATTTACCAAGTCATTTCCTGCAAAAGCCAATGCCAAGGCAAAAGTACCTACGATAATGATCAGTTTATAAATATTGACTTTAAAAGTGGTTACTAATAAAAATGCCAATAAGGACCAAAAAACCAAACTAGCCGCTACAATAGAAAGAACCTGATCTTCTAAAAATCCCTTAATGGTTGCTCCATTCAAAATATCATAATTCTCTTTGGCAAATGCGGTTCCGCCAATACCTTTCATGAAAATGAAATACGTAATACCGGTTAATGCGATACCCCCAAATAATGCACCAACCCAATTTGCTTTTCTTTCAAAGTTATAAGACAATAAGAGTCTTGACACCCATTGCACGAGTGCACCAACAGAGAATGCAACAACGACGGAGAGTAATATGCCAAATATGATTTCAGTTGCTTTGGACGTGTTGATATAATTGATAACATCAGTAAAACCTCCGCCGTCGTGTCCGATTTTAATCAATGCCATGGCAACAGATGCACCCAATAATTCAAATACAATTGAAACGGTTGTGGAGGTTGGCATACCAACTGTATTAAAGAAGTCAAGAAGTAAAATATCAGTAATCATGACTGCCATAAATATGATCATTATTTCGTTGAACATAAATTCATGAGGATTGAAAATACCCTTACGAGCGACTTCCATCATACCGCTAGAAAAAACCGCACCTATAGCCACACCCAAGCTGGCAACAATCATAATAGTTCGGAACGAAACCGCTTTTGAGCCAATGGCAGAATTCAAAAAGTTTACTGCATCATTACTGACCCCAACAACCAAATCAGCTATTGCTAATACGGCTAAAGCGATAATCATTATTAAGTAAATATTATCCATAAGAAATTTGTTGAAAGTAACTCGGCAAAATTACTTCAAATAACCCCCTCTAATGTTACCAAAATGTTAACAATTAACTCGGCAATTGTGTGTATTGGCGAATTTTAATATTTTAATAGATTATTTTTTCTTCTTATGCTTTACCACTTCAGCATCAATATAAAAGATAATTTCTTCAGCAACGTTTTTAATAAGGTCGCCTACACGCTCTAATTTTTTTACTACAGAAAATAATATTAAAGCTTCAGCAATTATTGTATTATCTTTTTTTATTTCTTCTTCAATTATGCTAAAAGAATTTACATTAATGACATCTACAATTTTATCTTTTTTAAAGACTTTTCTGGCTGTTTTTACATTTTTAGTTTCATAAGCCTCAATAACATTGTCGAACATTGAAAAAATAGTGTCATACATCTTTTCAAACTCTACAGCTTCAATCATGTTATTAGGGACGCTTTTGTCTGCATCAACAATATATCTAGAAATTCCGTAAGCATGATCAGCAATACGTTCTAAATCGAAATTTATTTTTCGTATTGCCATTATGAAACGAAGATCTATCGCAACTGGATTGTAGAGTGCAATAAATCTTTCGCAATCTTTTTCTATTTTTATGTCTAAAGCATTGACACGATTTTCGGTGTTTATAACCTCTTCAGCAAGATCGCTGTCATGATTTATAAATGCTTCTTTGGCTTTTTCTATTTGAGACAAACATAAGTTTAACATATCTAAACCTGCCTGATTTAAAATTTCTCTTTGATACGAAGCGTTATCCATAATTTTTTAAATTTTATCCGAAACGACCTGTAATATAGTTTTCCGTTTGTTGCTTTTCTGGATTAGTAAATATTTTTTTAGTTTTATCAAACTCTATTAACTCACCAAGATAAAAGAAGGCTGTGTAATCACTAATTCGACTTGCTTGTTGCATATTGTGAGTTACAATGATAATTGTATATTTTTCTTTAAGCTCAAAAATTAACTGTTCAATTTTTGCTGTAGAAATTGGGTCTAAAGCTGATGTGGGTTCATCCATTAAAATTATAGATGGCTCAACAGCTAAAGTTCTAGCGATGCACAGACGTTGTTGTTGACCACCAGATAAAGATAATGCAGATTTTTTTAAATCATCTTTTACTTCATTCCATAAATCGGCTTGTTTTAAAGCTTTCTCTACTCGCTCTGCAATAAATTTTTTATCTTTTATACCTTGAATTTTTAATCCATAAGCAACGTTGTCAAAAATAGATTTTGGAAACGGATTTGGTTTTTGAAATACCATCCCAATTTCTTTGCGTAGCACTTCAATATTTATTTTTTTCTTATAAATATTGTCGCCATTGATTTTTATTTTTCCATCAAGTTTAAATCCATCTATATAATCGTTCATTCTATTGAATAAACGTAAAAATGTAGATTTACCACATCCTGAGGGTCCTATAAAAGCTGTTACAGTGTTAGGTTTAATATCCATACTAATGCCTTTTATGGCATTAAAATTATCATACCATACCTTTACATCTTTCACTTCAATTTTTGGTACTTTTTTTAAAGTAGGATCTATTATTTTATCTAATGTCATTTTGTATTCTATAAGTGTTTCCATGTTATTTTAATTTCTTTTGCCATTTATTTCTAAAATAAACCGCAATTCCATTCATAACAAAGGTTATTAATAATAGTATAATTATGGCAGCAGCTGCATTTTCTATAAAACCGTGTTGAGGTCTAGAAATCCAGTTAAATATTTGTATTGGTAAAACTGAAAATTCATCCATAGGATTTGAAGGTGCAAAAGGCACATAAGCTAAAGCACCAATAACAATTAGTGGCGCTGTTTCACCAACAGCTCTAGAAAGCGCCAAAATGACCCCTGTTAGAATTCCTCCACTTGAAGCAGGTAAAATTTGATGCCAGATGGTTTGCCATTTTGAAGCACCCAATGCATATGAGGCATCCTTTATTGAAGACGGGACGGCTTTTATGGCTTCTCTTGTAGCTACTATAACTATCGGTAGGATTAAAAGAGATAGTGTTAAACTACCGGCAAGCACACTTGCCCCCAAACTCATTATGCGGACAAAAACTTCCAAACCTAATAGCCCATATATTATAGAAGGTACGCCAGCTAGATTTGAAATATTGATTTCTAACAAGCCTGACAACTTTCCTTTTTTACTGTATTCTTCCAGATAAATACCTGCAGCTATTCCAATAGGAAGAGCAATAACAGTGGTCAATAGTAAAATCCATATACTTCCCATTAAGGCTGTATAGATACCAGATTTTTCAGCTTTTCTGGAAGGTAGATCTGTTATAAATGCCCAATCGATACGTGCGATACCATCAATTAATATATCCCCAATAAAGAAAAACAATATGACCAAGCCAAATAACGTACAGCCAATTCCCCAAATTTTGAAGATTTGATCTTTAAGTCTGTTTTTTTGAATGCTATTCATATTTCTCCTGATATTTTTTTCTTATTTTATAACTAATTGTATTTAATAAGAAAGTAAACGCGAATAATGTAATACCTGCTGCAAAAATAGTCCTGTATTCCAAAGAACCATGTTGCACATCACCTAAACTAACCTGAACGATATAAGCCGTAATAGTTTCTACTGGAACCGTCGGGTCTAGAGTTAACCGAGGTTGTTGTCCTGCCGCAATAGCAACAATCATAGTCTCTCCAATTGCTCTAGAAATAGCCAAAATAACTGATACTATAATTCCAGATGAGGCAGCTGGGACAATAACTTTAAATGCCGTTTGAAGCTTTGTGGCTCCCATTCCAAAGGACGCTTCTCTTAACGAACTTGGTACAGCGTGTAAAGCATCTTCACTGATTGATGACACAAAAGGGATAATCATAATTCCCATGACAATTCCTGCCGAAAGTGAATTAAATCCTGATAAACTAGGGTAAATGGATTGAAGAAATGGTGTTACAACAATAAGTGCGAAAAAGCCATAAACCACAGTTGGTACAGCTGCTAAAAGTTCTAATAAAGGCTTAACAGTTTTTCTGAAACTTTTTGGTGCATATTCACTTAAATAGATACTAATCGACAATCCAATTGGTAGTGCTACAGAAATGGCAATAAGTGAGGTTAAAAGTGTACCACTTAACAAGGGTAAAATACCAAAATGTTTTTCAGTAAATAAAGGGGTCCATTGTGTGTCGGTAAAAAAGTCGATTATTGAGACTTCACTAAAAAAGTTGACCGCTTCAACGGAAAGCACTAAAATAATACCAATAGTAACAGCAATAGTAATTAAGGCACTAGAGAATAGTGACTTTTCAATTATCTGTTCTTTAATTCGTCTCATGTGATGACAGCATATTAAATAGGGAAAATCAGACGCTAAAAAGCGCCTGCCTTCCCATTTTCAAACTTTTGCTTATTTGTTACTTTCAACAAAAGCTTTGAAGTTTTCTTTTTGCTTGTTGTAAATGGCTGTTGGTAGAGGAATGTATCCTACATCTTCTGATAGTTCGGCAGCATTATTTAAATAAAAGTTGACGAAGTCTACAACTTCAGGCGATTTTACAGAAGTACTGTTTACATAGATAAATAAAGGTCTAGACAATGGTTTGTAGGTGCCATTGCTTACTGTTTCTAAACTTGGTTTGACAACTTCAGTTCCATTATGAACACCAATTAAAGTTAATTTATCTGCATTTTCTGTGTAATAAGCTAATCCAAAAAAGCCTAATGAATATTTATCTCCAGCAATACCTTGTACTAAAACATGGTCATCTTCACTAGCTGTAAAATCACCTCTACTAGATCCGCTTTTACCAACTACAGCTTCTGTAAAATAATCATAAGTACCAGATGCAACACCAGGACCGAATAAATGAATTTCTTCGTTTGGCCATTCTGGTCTAATTTGGTTCCACTTCATTATAGTTCCTTGTGCAGCAGGTTCCCAAATTTTCTTTAGCTCTTCAACAGTAAAGCTATCAACCCAAGTGTTTTCTGGGTTTACCAATACTGCAAGACCATCATAAGCAACTTCTAACTCTACGTAATTAATATTGTTTTCTTTGCAAGCTTCAATTTCCTTATCTTTTATTGGGCGAGATGCATTGGATATATTTGTTTCTCCTCTAGAGAATTTTTTAAAGCCACCACCTGTTCCAGAAACTCCAATAGTTACTTTAACTTCTGGTTGCTCGTTTCTATACTCTTCAGCTACAGCTTCAGTAACTGGAAATACTGTACTTGAACCGTCAACCTGGATTGTTCCTGATAATACGTCAGCATTATTGTTTTCTGTAGATTTGTTGTCTTTGCAACTCATTGCCATTGCAGCAACTAGTATAATTAATAATTGTTTTTTCATGATTTTAAAAGATTGTTTTTTGTTTTTGATTAAAAATGAATATCAAATTGCAGTCTGTACATTAATTCGTTAGTGCCATTTGTAACTTCTAAATGACTAATGTCTGTTTGTACCTTTAATTTATGTCCGACGATGTATTTTGAAACGCCTAATGTATATTGGTTTTCAGCACCTTTTCCTGTTATAGTTTCATCTAATGCAATGTTTGTGTAACGACCAGAAACTTCCCAGTTTGATTTAAATAAATAGCCAGCTTGTAAGTTTAAACCATTACCAACTTGTACTTCGTCGCCTGTTAAAGTACCGTCGGAATTTTTTGCAATTGGATCATCTGCATTTCTGTCGGCATATTCAGCCATCAATGAGAACCCCTGATACTTTAGCATGGCATCAATAAAAACAGTAGAAATATTAGTTTCATAAAAACCAATATCGTTTGCCATATAAGAACCTTGGTTGCTTCTGGTTTTGACGGCATTGTTATTGTAATCATAAGTGGCGGCCAAGGATAATTTAGGATTTTCCTCTCGTTTTAAGTCACTTCCTGAATAATCTCCTTCGCCTTCAAATTCACCAAAAGGCAATAGCTCTAATCTTGCTGTAAATTCATGACCACCTAAATTTCCTGTAGTAATGTTTCTTCCTTCGCCTTGTGAAATTGCGATAACCTCCTGTATAACAAATTTTTCTGAAAGTTTGATTTTGTGATGTACTTGTAATCCCATATCACGATCGATGTTAAATCTGCTATTTAAAAGCGAACGATCAACCATTTGCATATTACCTGAAGAAATAACACGCTCTCTATTTCCTGGGAGCTTGGTTTGTCCAACCCACAATACAAAATTTTCATAAAAATTCCATTTTATGACCGCGTCAAAAATATATCTTGGAGCATTGCTTGTAAATTCTGAAGCTCCAGAAATATCGTTATTGGAAAGCCCTAATTCTAATTTATATTCGAGTTTTGGACTGTACGCAAAACCATCAAATTTTAAACGAGCACGTCTAATTGAAAAATCGGATTCATTCTTTTGACCTTCAGGCCATGTTGATACTGCCAAAAACTGCATTCTCGCAGCAATTTTCATTGTCCAGCTACTATCTTGACCAACAAGATTAAAAATGCCTTTTCCAAATTTAGGAGCATTGGTTTCTTGAGCGTTCATGATTAATAGCACAAAAAATGCTACTACAAATAGTTTAAGTTTCATAATGTGTCTTATTAATTTTTGTCGCTGCAAAGAACCTAAACTTATGTTAACTGAATGTTTCCTAATTATTAAGTTTAGAACATAAAAAAAACCGCCTTGGCCAAAGGCGGTCATCAGCATTCATGATAATGTAGTCGACAAAAACTAATAGATTATATGAAACTAATTGTATTTTAAAATACAAACAAATATCAATGTTTCAAGTCATGTAGATGTAACGTAAATATTAATTAATCATTAAACTTAATATGTGTTTAAGCATTGATTAACAAATTTATAAATTTCCAATGTTAACTTAATGTTATCTAAATATTGCTTTAATGTTAATTTATGCTTATATTTGAATAGTAATAATGTCAAACCCAATAATTATGAAGAGAAGCATTTTAATTTTATTAGCCTTAATGATTACTGTGGTATCTTTTGGTCAACAAGAGAGAGATTTGAAACTCAACGCGGAAAACAATGTAATTGAAGTTACTTATTATCATGACAATGGAGTGGTGAGCCAAACAGGAGCTTATACTTTAGAGGGTAAACTTCAAGGAGAATGGTTGAGTTTTGACACAGAAGGCAAGAAAGTGGTTTCGGCAAATTATGATAATGGTAAAAAGGTCGGCAAATGGTTTTATTGGAACAATGACACCTTGAAAGAAGTAGATTATACAAACAATACAATTGTAAGTGTGAACGAATGGACAGATAAAAAGTCTCTTGTGGTTCGCAATTGATTAAGAAATTAAGATTAATAAAAAAAGCATCCATTTTTGGATGCTTTTTTTATTTTATATTAAATGAGTTTTTAGTTTCTAGTCCAATTCAACCCCCAGGTTGCGTAGTCAGTTCCGGTGCCATTGCCATCTCCAGATAAGATGAAATCTCCATTAATATTGAATGTAACACCTGTATCATTTTTCACTTTTAGAGTTACATCGCTAAATGTTACGTCCGTCACATTAAGATCGCCACTTAAAACACCTGCTCCAGTTGGGTTATCACCAGCATCACCATCTAAATCAAATCCTTCTTCGAATCCTTGAATCAACACATTATTGAATATACCTTGAGTACCAGCTCTTAATCTAATAGCTTCTGTACCTGCGGTATTACCGACACCAATGATTGTTAAATTAGTTACGTTCGGTTTAGAGTAATAACCAGCCGCATTACTAAAGTCTGTGTTAAACCCATCAGCCTCAATACCTTTGTCATGTTCTGCACCATGCTTTACATAGGCATTAGTAATGTTGCCTGTATAACCTTCAGTCCAGTCAAGTGAATCATCTTGAGCATTTACTACAGATACAAAACTTACGTTTACAGTTCCTCCAAAAAATTCGACTCCGTCATCTTTACCTTCAAATGCTTGAACGTATTCAACTAAAGTGCCATTTCCAACACCATAAAAAGAGATGCCGTTATTTTCAGATTGACCATCTGCAGCACCACCAGAATATTCAACTCGCACATAACGTAGAGATCCAGAATCGTCGGCTGCATCAGTTCCACCATAAGGTAAACTTGCAATTTCTGATGTTGATGTTGCATTACCGGTTACTGAATTTATAGGCGCTTTACCTAATAGAATTAATCCACCCCAATCACCTGCAGCAGGATTAGAAGCATCAGACGTAAAAACTATTGGATTGTCCGCTGTACCATTAGCAATGATTCTTGCACCTTGAGCAATTGCAATATAGACATTTGCGCCAGATGCTAAAGCTTTAATCGTCATACCAGCAGGAATTGTCAAAGTTGTACCAGACGCCATAATTAAAGATCCGTTCACTTTGTAAGTGTTGTTAGCATCTAAAGTTAAGTTTTCAGTATAAGTTCCTGATAAGAAAATCGTTTGAGGGTTTGTAGTGCCTCCACCGTTATTGTTCGTTACACTATTATCATTGATAACGATATCGGCCGTATCATCAGTTGTGCAAGAGAATAACATTGTTATGAATGCTAATCCTAATAATAAATTATTTTTCATCATGTTTGAGTTTAATTAAATTTCTATTTTGGTTATTATTATGTTTAAAATTTATATTTAAGTTGAAGGTTAAAAGTCATTCCCATTTTATAATCGGAGACGCCTTTGCCATTCGCGGAGTTTACTACAACGTCACCTAGGGTCGTTTCTCTTATATATGTGACGGATGGATTTAGTAGGTTTTTTGCACTGAAATTAACTTCGAGATGGTCATTTATGGTATTTTTCCAAATGAAGTCTAAAGTAGAAACACTTTTTTCAATCACGTTTCCTAATTGCCCAGAGCCCATCGCGTCAATTCTATCAGAAAAATAAGAGTAAACCAAATTGGCAGTCGGCTTATAATCTCCAAATTCTGGAGAATAACTGATATCAGCGTTGATTAATAAAGGGGAAGCCCCTTGAAGTTCTTCCGTGTCTCTGTTAAAACTCACGTCATAAGTTTCGCCATCAATCTGGGTGTACAAATCCTGTTCTGTATGCATATAAGTTGCATTTACACCAAAAGATAATTTTGGTTTATCATTTTCGTCAACAATCAAGTTTTTTCTTAATTCTACCTCAAAACCATAAACCGTCGCTTTATCCCCAGTTCTAAAATAACGCTGGGTCCCAGTTGCGTCAGCTCCCACAACCAAGTTGACAGGGTCTTTAATTTGTTTTCCGAAGGCAGCAATCGATAAAACCTCACTTTTGCTAAAAAACCATTCGTATTTTAAATCGACATTAATAATTTCAGAAAATCCTTTTTCCAATAAATCTGGATTACCGCCGATTCGGGTCGTTACATCTTCATAGATGAAAGGAGCAATTTCCTTAAATTCTGGAATTGAAACGGTTTGACTTGCAGTAAAACGTAGGTTTTGATCTTCGTTTAAGCTATATTTTACATTTAAGCTTGGCAAATAGAAATTCTTATAGAATCTTTTTACATCTTCACCATTGTTACCTAGATTAATAACATCATAAGAAATGCTTTGATCCAATGATTCCACTCTAAGCCCTGGTACAATTAATAATTTTTCACCAGCTTTAATTTCGGCATCTATATAACCTGCATGAATGGATAAATTTCCATTGTATGTGTTTTCTGGTATTCCTGGTCTATTAGTGTTAGACAATGTTGGAAAAGTATTGATGACCTTTATTTCGTATATTCCATTGCTGTCTTGATTCAGATTCAGGTTTTCAAGATTGAAAATACTATTAAAATTATTGACATTGGCCACAGGAAATGTCGAGTCAACAATATCATAACCATAGCGAATATTATCGAAAGTTCTTTCTTTCTTACGACCATCGTAGCCAAAATTGAATTTTAAGGTTTCAGAGGCGTTATATGCCAGATTAAGACGACTATTTAATTCTTCATCCTCGATATTTTGAAAATAA
>JAGXIE010000055.1 GCA_024635765.1 Flavobacteriaceae bacterium
GATTATGTGTTACCGTTGGGAGAAGATAGCAGGTTTGAAGCAGGTTTCAGAGATAATTTTGAAAATCAGCGTACCGATTACAATTTAGAACAAGAAAACATTGCCACAAGTAATTTAGTACTTAACGATACACTTTCAAATCTTTTCGATTATACAGAACATGTCACCGCTCTCTACAGTCAATACGGAACAAAACTAGGTAAATTTTCTTTTCTATTAGGCTTAAGGCTTGAGAACACCAGATTAAAAGGTGATATAGATTCAAGACTGACGGATGAAGACCTGGTTGTAGCTTTCGGATTTCCAATTCAAACCAAATTCGACAATAATTATTTAGGCCTCTTCCCTACTGTTAACCTTATCTATAACCTTGCGGACGAAGATGATAAAGAAGAGAGTGTAACTTTAGGTTATAACAGACGAATTAATAGACCGAGAGGATGGTACATCAACCCCTTCCCTTCACGTTCGAGCCGTACAAGAGTGTTTCAAGGTAATCCAAATCTACAACCTGCATTTTCAAGTGCTTTTGACTTGGGCTATTTAAAACGTTGGGATGATCTCACACTGACCACCTCTGTCTATTACCAACACGAAACTGGTTCCTTTGAGCGCATAGAAGAGAACACAGGGCAACGAACTACTGACGGTATTGATATTATTAGAACCATTCCAGTGAATCTTTCAACCAACGATAGAATCGGTGCAGAATTTGCCCTTCTTTACAATCCTACTAAATGGCTACGACTCAACACCAGTTTTAATTTCTTTCAATTTGAGACAGAAGGCGAATTTAATGGTAGAGATTATGGAGCAAAAAATACGAGCTACTTCACTCGTTTTAGCTCAAAAGTGACGCTTCCAGGAAAGATAGATTGGCAGACCAATATATTCTACCGCGGCGCTCAAGAAAATGCACAAACCAAAACCGATGGTATCTTTTCATTGGACCTAGCCTTCAGTAAGGAAATTTTTAAGGACAAAGCCACATTATCTTTAAATGTAAGAGATCTCTTGAATTCAAGAAAAAGAAACTCATTCACAACCACTGAATTTTTTAATCGTGAAAGTGAATTTCAATGGAGACAACGTCAAATAACACTTTCCCTAATCTTACGTTTCAACCAGCAGAAAAAGCAACAACGAGACCGGCAAAACGGCCAAAATGGTGGAGATGAAATGGATTTTGAAGGATAAACACATAACATAAAATCAACAAAAAAGCTGTTTCAATTTCTGAAACAGCTTTTTTGTTTATAGATTAAGCTCTGTTTAATGAGCTTTTGAATCGCTTTTAGCTTTACGTTCCGCTCTCATTTCATTAAAACGCTCAATAGCTGAACCAAATATCCAATAAGGTACAACGAAAGTAATTAAGAAAATCATCAACCAAAAGCCAATGGTTAAAATGGTCAAAAACGCTAAAAATCCTAAATATTGATCAAATTCAAACATAATGAGAGTTCTTTTTATAATTAAAGCAAAGATAATAGAAACGATTTTGTTACACAATACCAAATTTAAGATTTATTAACAAGGTTGTCAAAATCTCAATTACTTTAAATAAATGTTGGTAACCAATTGAGAAACATTTGGATGGTCACTGCCGCCTGCTGGTTCAATAGTTATATTCAATGATTCAGCATTACTTATGTAAGTCATGGCAAGCATCTCTTTGCTCTTGTCAATTACGCCCATATTAATCATGACACCTTCGACATCTGCCCACATCTGATAGTCATGGTCATTATCTAGTTCTGGTAGCTCCTTGGTATAAATTACTACTGATTTTTTCACATCATTTACATAACTGATGACTGTTGCTTCTGGCATCAATTTATTGCCCTTCATTACGTATTTTTCTGTCTCGGGATTATTAACGGTTGCCAACCAATTGTTGGTTTCTTTTAAAGAGCTGTTTAATTCTTCAATTTGATTGTTTAAATCTTTATTTTCTTCTGAAACAGTCTGAAAATCTGCATTTAAAGAATTCAATTCTGAAAATAAATAAATATAACCAATGAACATTAATACAGCAACACTCGCTGCGATCCATATATAGGATGTCTTGGATTGTGTAACATCAAGTGGGATCATTTTGGTTTTATTCCTAGCTATTTCATTAAATATTTCGTTTTTAACAGATATGGGAACATCGACTTCATTGTCATTAGCAAGATTCTCAAAACTAGATTCTATCTCAATTAATAACTCTTGAAGTTCAGGATGTTGATTTAAGGTTTGTTCAACTCGTTTTTGATCAGTTAAATTAAGTTCACCCAGCACGTACTGCGCTAAAATTCCATTTTCTATTATGTAAGTCTTGTCCATCATCTCACTACCTCAATTAAAATCATCAAAAATGCAAGTGTCTTTAAATATGAATGTTGTAATTGTTTTAATGCTTGTCTAACGTAAGATTTAAAAGTTCCTAATGGCACATCCATCTCTTCATGGGCTTCGCGATGCGTAAGACCATTGAAGTACACAAGTTCGATTGCCTTTTGATGATGAGCATCTAAACTTTTTATCTTACCTTTTAATTTTATGTATTCCGCTGGATCGGTTTCTGTTTCCTTTCTACTTTCATATACACTTAAATCTTCTAATTGGATGAGTTTATTTGGTTTGTGAAGAAAATTTAACGTTTTGTTCCGAGCTATTCTATAGGCCCAGGTATAGAAACGTCCTTTCTCAAAATCATAGGAATCCGATTTTTCCCATATAGTCATAAATGTGTCCTGTAGCAAATTTTTTGCTACATCTTCGTCTTTGCATATTCTGATGATAATACCATAAAGTGCTCTAGAATAGTTATCGTAAATAATAGACAAAGCATTTTCATCTTTATTCTGAAGTCTTTTAATAAGTGCCTTATCCTCTACCATTAATGTTAAAAATATCACAAAATAATCTAATGGCTCATCCAAAGAATACAATGCTGTGTAAATATAAATGAAAGTACTTTAAAACAAAAACGAAGTACAGAAATTAGTTTAACCAAAAAAACTTAAAAAATTATGAAAAAGTTAGTATTCATCTTAACAACGTTTATGGCATTGACATTTAACCAGAATTCAACTGCACAAGGAACCATTGTAGATGTAGCAGTAGGAAATGAAAATTTCTCAACACTAGTGGCAGCACTTAAGGCCGCTGATTTAGTATCGGCATTGCAAGCAGACGGACCCTTTACGGTATTTGCACCAACAAATGATGCCTTCGCAAAAATTGATTCTGCGACGTTAACATCTTTATTAGAGCCTAAAAATCAAAAGGCATTGGCAAACATTCTTACATTTCATGTTGTATCAGGAAAATTGACGGCAACAGATGTTGTAGCAGCTTTGAAAAAAGGTAAAGGTAATGTGGAATTAAAAGCATTAAACGGACAAATATTAACCGTTTTACAAAAAGACGGAAAAATATGGTTGAAAGACCAAGCTGGTAATTATAGTGAAATTACCGCCACTGACATTATGGGCAGTAACGGAGTAATTCACGTGATTGATAGTGTAGTGATGCCTAAATAATCTGGGGTAAACTGCTATGAAAAGGATAAAAGGCGTCTACATATGTAGATGCCTTTTTGATGTTATACAAAAGGATTGTATGAATGTTAATTTATAAAAGAGCAAGTTTATTGAACTTTTAATTACATTTGTTTAACATTTAAATAATTGATTATGAAAACAATACTTCTCATATTTAGCTTATTACTTTTGAGTCTATCACTCCCAATTGCAGTAGAGACTGGAAGATCGAGTTTTGAAAGTCAAGATTTTCAAGGAAAAGCGTATTATATTTCCAAATCTAAAATGGATCTGGGCAGTTGGGGAGCTCGATTAAGTGAAGCACAAAAAAAGGAGATTGAAACACGAATGAGAAACAGGTTGGAAAAAACTTATATTTTAATCTTCAATAAAGAAGAATCTGTATTTGAAGAAGACGAAAAACTTGATGCTATCTCTGGTGCTACGGATTCTTGGGGGAAAAACTTCGCTCCTGGTAAACAATATAAAAATTTAAAAAACAATTCTCAAATTCAAATTCAAGAATTTTATGGCAAGCAATTTTTGGTAAAAGATCAATTACAACCTATTGATTGGAAAATGGGTGACGAAACAAAACAGATAGGCCAGTATACTTGTTTCAAAGCAATAGCTTCAGTACCAACAGATGATCTTACCTGGTTTTCATTTTCTTGGGATAAACTTCGTAATTCTGAAAATGAATCGGATTCAAAGGATGGTGAAACTGAAAATAAAGTTGATATGACAGAAGTTGAGGCCTGGTACACTCCTCAAGTTCCTGTTGGTCATGGTCCATCAGAGTATTGGGGACTTCCAGGATTAATTCTAGAGGTAAGTGCGGGTGATACGACAATGTTATGTTCTAGACTAATTATCAATCCAGAATCTAAAATGAAAATTGAAGCACCAGAAAAAGGAAAAATAGTTACAAAGCAAGAATATCAAGATATAATCTATAGTAAGATGCAAGAATTCCGTGACAATCGCATGGGACGCGGACGTGGATAAAAAAAATGATCAGAATCTATATTTTTAATGAATCCAATTCTGATATGCTAACTTTTTAGAAATATAAAGTTGGATTTATTTATAATTTAAATTAAACCTACATAGATTTTACTACCCTAACTTTAATATTTATATCAAGAATTTAGATAAAAACTTTCGACTAAAAGTCGACAACAAATCTAATTTTATTCCTTTAAATACCCAGTAAAAGCCTTAACTTTGTTAAGCAATCAATTATTAAATATTATATGGATTACAGAATCGAAAAAGATACTATGGGCGACGTGAAAGTGCCTGCGAATAAACTTTGGGGAGCTCAAACTGAACGCTCCCGTAATAACTTTAAAATAGGTCCTCCAGCATCAATGCCTTTAGAAATCATATATGGATTTGCTTATCTTAAGAAGGCGGCTGCTTATACAAATTGCGAATTAGGAGTCTTAGCTACAGAAAAACGTGATTTGATTGCTCAAGTATGTGATGAAATACTGATAGGCCAACACGACGACCAGTTCCCACTGGTTATCTGGCAAACAGGTTCTGGCACCCAAAGCAATATGAACGTCAATGAGGTTATCGCGAATAGAGCACAGCAATTGGCTGGTAAAACCATTGGAAAAGATGAAGTAGTGATCAAAGCTAATGATGACGTTAATAAATCTCAATCTTCTAACGACACATTCCCAACAGCAATGCACATTGCCATCTATAAAAAAGTAGTTGAAAATACAATGCGAGGTGTTATTCAATTAAGAAATACACTTCACAAGAAATCGAATGAATTTAAAAATGTAGTTAAGATAGGGAGAACTCATTTAATGGATGCCACACCAATAACTTTAGGTCAAGAGATTTCTGGTTATGTAGCTCAGTTGGATCATGGACTTAAGGCATTAGAGAACACATTGCCTCATTTAAGTGAAATTGCACTTGGTGGTACAGCAGTTGGTACTGGTTTAAACACTCCTGCAGGATATTCAGAACGTGTTGCTGAATATATCGCTAAATTCACAGATTTTCCTTTTATAACGGCGCCTAACAAATTCGAAGCACTGGCTGCACATGATGCATTGGTAGAAACACATGGCGCCTTGAAACAATTGGCAGTAAGTTTAAATAAAATCGCCAATGACATTCGTATGATGGCTTCGGGTCCTCGAAGTGGAATTGGTGAAATCATCATTCCTGCTAATGAGCCTGGTAGCTCTATCATGCCAGGAAAAGTGAACCCTACACAATGTGAAGCATTGACAATGGTATGCGCACAAGTTATCGGTAATGACGTTTCCGTGACGGTAGGTGGTTCTCAAGGACATTACGAATTAAATGTCTTCAAACCTATGATGGCGGCAAATGTTTTGGAATCTGCTCAATTACTAGGTGATGCTTGTGTAAGCTTTGATGAAAATTGTGCGAAGGGTATTGAACCTAATCACGAAGTCATAAAACAATTACTCAAC